>JAFNVK010000105.1 GCA_017379815.1 Clostridia bacterium | reverse complement strand
TGGCCACGGTCACGTTGGCGGTGCTGCGGTCCATCACGACGGGGAAGAGGCAGAGCGGCGCGCGAACGCCGAATTCACCCCCCACGGGGCAGCCCTGCACGAAGGGATAGGCCACGTAGAGGTCGTTCTGACCCTTGTCACGCATATCGCGGATGACCTCGCGGCCAAGACCTGTCAGATTGCGGTAACGCTCGCGGATGGGATCGTTCTTGGGCAGATCCAGCGCGGAAACGTCGGCCACGGTGAGGGGCTCCTTGGGGTTGACGAGGATGTCAAGGGGAGAGTAGCGGTTCTTGGGATCGACCAGATCAACGGCATACTTTGGGGAGAGCTTGGGGAGAAAGAGCATTCGGTTGTTCTTGTTGATGTTGATGAGCTTCTTGGAAAGCTCGCGCAGGGTAGCCTCAACGCCCTCAGGGGCCTTTTCCTCCTGCTCGCCATCTTCAAACTTGGCCAGAACGGCGAGAAACTCCTCGGCGTAATGCTCAACGAAGGCAGGCCCTACGCCGGGCACGCTGAAAAAGTCCGACGCCTTTTTGGGCATCAGACGAATGATCTCCCAAAGGGAGGTGTCGGGGCAGATGGTGGGGGTGCGTCCCGTTTTGCGCTTTTCGCGGTCCTTCAGCCTCTGGCGAAGCTTGGCCAACGCGTCAAATAATTCCTGCTGCTTCTTGGTGATCTCGGCTTGTTCCATCAATGTCCTTCTTCCTCCTGTTTCGGCTCTTCCGTATGCGGTGCATCTCATTACAGTATAGCACATTTTTCTATCCCCGTCAAGTTCAAAGCCCTTCTTTTTTTGAAAAAAAGCAGGGAAAAGGGAGGAAAAAAGCGTCTCTTGGGAGGCATATGGCGCGGCGTTTTTTTCTCTGTTGAAAAAGGTGAAAAAAGTTGAAAAAAATCGAAAAAAATTTCGCAAAACCTATTGCTTTTAGGAAAAGAATGCGGTATAATATATCTACAAGTGGTGGAAAGTGGTGCGAAATGTAGCAAAGTGGAGCACATTTCCCGAAAAATGAAAAGCAACGGAAGGAGGAGCGAATCATGCTCGGTGGAGAATACCGTCACGGAATGGATGCCAAGAACAGAGTGTTTATTCCCGCAAAGCTTCGTGAGGAGCTGGGGCAGACCTTTATCGTAGCCAAGGATCTTCGTGAGAAGTGCCTTAAGGTCTATTCGCAGGCTGAATGGGATCGCTACCTCGCCCCCATCAAAAATCAGGAGCGCCGGCTGGCGGAGCGAGTGCTTCGCTTCCTGAGTGCCTCCATGACGCAGGTCACGCCGGATTCGCAGGGGCGCATTCTCCTGCCAAAGGATCTGGCACAGTACGCCGAGATCGAGCATGACGTCGTTGTGGTTGGTTGCTACGACTACGCCGAGATCTGGGCAGAGGAAGCCTACAGCAGGCTGAAGGAAAATGAGGACGTTGAAGAAATGATCCGCGAGCTGGAGTCGTTCGGGCTCTGATGCTCCGGGGGAAAGGAGAAGGGGACAATGGAAGAGATCAAGTTTTCGCATCGCCCCGTTCTTCTGGATGAGTGTCTCGAGGCACTTGCCATCCGCCCCGACGGCGTTTACGTCGACGGAACGGCAGGCGGTGCAGGGCACAGCTCGGCGATCGCCTCTCGCCTTGGTGCGTCGGGACGCCTCCTGGCGCTTGACCAGGATGAGACCGCCGTTCGCGTGGCTACGGAAAGGCTTTCGGTCTTCGGTGAGCGCGCACGGGTAGTGCGGAGCAATTTTCGCGAAGTCGAGTCGGTTTGCCGCGACCTTGGCGTTTCTGCCATCGACGGTATGCTGATGGACCTCGGCGTGTCCTCCTACCAGCTGGATACGGCAGAGCGCGGCTTTTCCTATCAGGCAGACGCACCGCTGGATATGCGGATGGACGTCCGCAACCCCTTGACCGCAAGAACGGTCGTGAATGAATATTCGGAGGAGGCCCTTCGGCGCATCCTCTTTGATTACGGCGAGGAGCGCTTTTCCTCGCGCATCGCAGCAAACATCATCCATGCCAGAGAGAGAGCACCGATCGAGACCACAGGGGAACTGGTCGAGATCATCAAACGCTCTATTCCGGCAGCAGCCAGAGACGGCGGACACCATCCGGCAAAGCGATCCTTTCAGGCATTGCGCATTGAGGTGAACGCAGAGCTCGATGTGATCGCACCCGCGATCAGGTCCGCCGTCAACCTGCTTCGTCCCGGCGGACGGGTGGCGATCATCACCTTCCATTCCTTGGAGGATCGCATCGTCAAGCAGACCTTTGCCTCCTTGGCATCGGGATGCACCTGCCCAAAGGATTTTCCGGTCTGCGTGTGCGGCAAGCGTCCGAGCATTCGCGTCATTTCCAAAAAACCGATCCTGCCATCG
This sequence comes from Clostridia bacterium, assembly GCA_017379815.1. GTDB lineage: Bacteria > Bacillota > Clostridia > Oscillospirales > CAG-272 > UMGS1865. The sequence continues at coordinate 6,419 of JAFNVK010000105.1, read as the reverse complement.
TCCGAGGAGCTGGAGATCAACCCGCGCTCCAGAAGCGCAAAGCTCCGCGTTGCGGAGAAGTTATAATAATAGTAGAAAAAGAGAGGAAGTGAGAAGCATGGAGCGGAAGGAAAACGCCAACGGCGCCCTTGAGGCTTCGATGGAGCCGGTGTTGGCTGCTATCTCCGATCGCTATGCTTCCCGCGGAATCGCCAAGGTGGTCAGACAAGAGGCGGAGGGACAGATCAAGCGCGAGAGAGAAACGCGTGAGCTGGCGCCCAAGGCTTACCGTCTGTCACAATACTCCGATCGCGCCGTGTGCGGTCTCTACCGCAGAGGGAAGGACGCCATGAGCGGCGAGGATCTGGTCCGCTATGTTGAGGAAACGCGAAGCATGCGCGTTTCGGATGCGGATTTTTCGCTTTGTGAGGAGAGCGAGTGCCGACCTCCTGTGAGAGATCTGAGCGTTCCCAGTGAGGAAGAGCTTCTTGAGTGCCTTCCCGTGGAGCGCAAATCCCTTCAGACCGTCAAGGCCCTTCCCGCGGCGATTTGCAAAAGAGTCAAGGAGGGAATTCCCACGTGGTTCGATTCCTCCGCGGCGGATACCTCGCGCAACCGTAGGAGCTTTCCGCTCTCGGCCTTCGTTTCCTTGGCCGTCGTTGCCATGTGCCTGATGCTGATCGTGGCAAGCAACGTGATGCTTACGCACGCCGAGGATAAGCTGAACGCTTTGACCGTGGAGATCGACGCGCTGACTGCCGAGGTGGCAGATATAGAAGCTGAAATGAACGTCAAGACCGACCTGCTCCTGATCCGCGACATCGCGATCAAGGAATACGGCATGGTCGGTGAGGAATACGTACGCATGGATTACGTCACGCTTTATCAGAAGGATGTGATCGAGGCTTACGATGGGAACGGCGGCTTTGGTGTTGGCCTTGCGGCGATCCTGAGTGCGATCGGCATCAAATGATCCTTCCCGGTCATAAGAGAGAACCTCTACCCATAGAATAAATACGAAGTGCGGAACAAAGCGAGGGGGCTCCTTCGCCTTTCCCGAGAGTACAAGGAAAGGAGAATTGAAATTGAAGGAACTTTACCCCGATCCGGGCCGAGCCGAGCCGATACACCCGCGCGTCGCAGGACGTGCCAAAATTCTGCTCCTGGCCGCGGGACTCCTCTTTTTGCTTTTGCTGCTTCGTATTTTTCTGTATCAAACGCTGGATTATCATTACTATCAACGCAAGGTGATCGAGCAGATCACTACAGAATCGGGGGTAACGGCCTCGCGCGGAAGCATTTACGACCGCAACGGAGTGCTGCTTGCCACCAACGTCAGCACCTACCGCGTCTTTATTTCTCCTTCCTCCATTCTTTCGGCACAGGTCGAGATGAAGGAGAGTGGGGAGGACGTTGAGCTTGACGAGCTGATCGCGCAAAATCTTTCCGCCATTCTCGACGTTTCCTACGAGTTCGTCCTCAAGCAGACCGAGTATACGCGCTATCTTGACCGCACGATCGCGCGCGAGGTGGATGAGGATACGGCCGACGAGGTGCGCAGCTTTATCGATTCCTACGGATTGCAGAGCATGATCTATCTGCAAAGCACGCATTCGCGCTATTATCCCTATTCAAGCCTGGCGTCTCACGCGATCGGCTTTACGGGAAGCGACGGAACCGGACTTTACGGTCTGGAATATGCCTACAACAAGCTCTTGGCCGGCACCAACGGCCGCTACATCACTGCACGTGACGCCAAGGGCGACGAGATGCCTTATACTTATAAGGAATACATCCCCGCGCAGGACGGCTATGACGTGCATACCACGCTGGACGTCTACGTGCAATCCGCTCTTGAGGAGCAGCTCAAAAGCGCGTACGAAAATTCGAACGGACAGAACCGCGCCGCAGGAATCGTCATGAACGTCAACACGGGCGAGATCCTTGGCATGGGCGTTTATCCCAATTACGATCTTAACGATCCGTGGACACTGGATAAGCAATCCGCAGAGCAGCTCGCTCTCGTGGGCTATGCCGAGGGAAGTGAGGAATACGCCGCACACCGTCAGGCTCTGCTTCTGCAGATGTGGTCCAACAAGAGCATTACCGAATCCTACATCCCCGGCTCGACCTTTAAGGTCATCACCGCCTCCATGGCGCTTGAGGAGTCGGCGGTCACCCTGAACGAAAGCTTTTCCTGCCCGGGATATAAGGACGTTCTCGGACAGAAGATCAAGTGCCACAAGAAGGGCGGACACGGCTCTCTCACCTTCGTGGAGGGAATTCAACAGTCCTGCAACCCCGTTTTGATGACGGTCGGACTTCGTCTCGGCACGGCAAGCTTTTACGATTATCTCAAGGCCTTTGGCTTTTTGGAGAGGACCGGGATCGACCTTCCCGGCGAGGGCGTTGGCGTTTTTGCCGCCCAGGACGCTTTCACCGATCTCGATCTTGCGATCTACGCCTTTGGACAGAACTTCAACGTGACCCTGATCCAACAGATCACCGCGATCTCCGCGGTGGCCAACGGCGGTTATCTCGTCAAGCCGCACACCGTTTCCACCGTTACGGACGGAAGCGGAAACGTCATCGAAAGCTACAATACCTCGGTTCGCCGTCAGGTGGTCAGCAGTGCCGTTTGCCAAACGGTGGCCGACATCCTGGAGAAGGGCGTTTCGGGGAACGGAGGAGCCAAAAACGCCTACGTTGCGGGCTACCGTATCGCGGCAAAGACGGGTACCTCCGAGAAAAAAGAGCGCGAGTGCCCCATCTGCGACAGCACCGCCTCGCCAAAGAAGATCAACGGAGAAACGCGCTACGTCTGCGGCATCTGCGGCTACACCGGCGACGTCTCCGAATTCGCGGTGAGCGAGGATTGCGTTTGCTCCACCGTTGCCTTTGCTCCGGCAGAGAATCCCCAATACGCCGTGATCATCATCGTCGATGAGCCCACCTCGGGCACGCTCTACGGCAGCGTGGTTGCCGCTCCTTACGTAGCCAACGTCATGGAGACCATTCTCCCGTATCTGGGCGTTGAGGCCGTCTATACCGAGGAGGAGCTGAAGAACCAGACCGTCAAGGTCCCCAACGTCAGCACCTACTGGAGAGGCTCTCTTGCCAAGAAGGTCTGCGAGCAGAATGGCTTTACGGTGGAATTCGTGGGAGATCCCGACGGCGTGGTCTACAAGCAGTATCCCGAGCCGGATACCGTGGTGGAAAAGGATTCCGCACGGATCATTCTCTATACCGACAAGGAGGCCGAGGAAAGCACGGCCAAGGTCCCCAACGTAGTAGGACTCAGCCCAACGGCCGCCAATCGCGCGCTGATCAATGCGGGCTTCAATATTCGCATTGAGGGCACCAAAAATCATACGGGCGGCGGCGTAGTTGCCGTTTCCCAGTCCGTTCCCGCAGGAACCGTCCTGCCCAGAGGAACGGTGATCGAAATTAAATTCCTCTATTTAGAGGATACGGATTGACCAAAAGGAACGGATCCTCCGTTCGGAAGTGAAAGCAAAATTCAACTTTCGGGGAGGATACGGTGAGACTTGAAGCATTGTGCCGCGCGATCGGCGTTTCTCCAAGGGAGGGCTCGGACAATATTGAGATCCGCTCGATCGAGACCGATTCGCGCAAGGTAAGGAAGGGAAGCCTGTTCGTCTGCATCCGCGGTCTGCACACGGATTCCCACTCGTGCATTCCCGAAGCGATCGGGAATGGAGCATCCTGCATTCTCGTGCAGGAGGGGGCGCAGATTTCTGAGGCGCTACGGCAACAGACACTCCTTCTGGAGTGCGAAAGCACCCGACGGGCGGTCGCTTGCCTCTATCACGCCTGGTACGGCTTTCCCGGGGAACGCCTCAAGCTGATCGGTGTTACGGGAACCAACGGAAAGACCAGCGTCACGCACATGCTTCGGCATATTCTGGAATCGGCCTTTTTCCGGTGCGGATTGATCGGCACGGTGGGGTGCGAATCGGGCGGCCGCCGTCTCTCTTCAACGGCAGACGATCCGTTGGCTAACATGACCACCCCGGATCCCTCCACGCTTTACCGGATCTTAGGTGAGATGGTCGCGGACGGTGTGGAGTACGTTCTGATGGAGGTCTCCTCGCACGCGCTGGCCTTGGAAAAGCTGGCACCGCTTCGCTTTACCCGCGCCGTATTCACCAATCTGACCCCGGAGCATTTGGATTTTCACCTGACGATGGAGGCTTACGCCGAGGCAAAGGCAAGGCTCTTTGCCGCAAGCGAGAGATCGATCGTCTGTACCGACTCCCCGTACGCACAAAGGATGCTTTGCGCGGCAGGAGGAAACGCGCTGACCTGCAGCAGCGAGGGCGGGCGAGCCGACTACACGGCAACGCTCCTTCGGCAAAGCTTGCGAGAGGGCGTGCATTACCGCCTTGACAGTGCTCGCGCAAGCCTTAGGATGCTTTGCCCGATCCCCGGACGCTTCAGCATGGTCAACTCCATGCTTGCCTCCGTCACGGCCATGGATCTCGGCCTTCGGCCGGCAGGCGTCAAGGCGGCGGTTGCCTCAATTCCCGGTGTCAAGGGACGCATGGAGCGTGTTCCGCTCGGTGTGGAGGCGGATTTTACGGTTCTTATCGATTACGCGCATACCCCGGACGCCCTGGAGAATCTTCTCCGCACGGCGCGCGAGCTTTGCCAAGGCGAGGCACGCATCATCCTCCTGTTCGGATGCGGAGGAGATCGGGACAAAGGCAAGCGCCCCGCGATGGGACGCATCGCATCTCTCTATGCGGATCTGGTGATCCTGACCTCGGACAACAGTCGGAGCGAGGATCCCGACGCCATTATCGCCGAGATTCTCTCCGGAATGGATCCGACGGGGAAGAGATGCGTTATTCCGGACAGAAGGCAGGCGATCCTGCACGCCGTGAGCCACGCCCGAGCGGGGGACGTCGTCCTCCTTGCGGGGAAGGGGCATGAGGAATACGAGATCACCCGGGGTGAGCGGCGATGCTTTTCCGAGCGGGAGATCGTCAAGGAGGCGCTGATCGAGCGTCAAAGAGGAAAAGTCGACCGGCAGGATGCCCCTCGAGCGTCAAAGGACGGTTGCGGGGACGCATCGCAAGGAAAGGAATCAGACCCAAACGAATGAAAACCTACTTCAGTATTCAGCCGATGAGCTTTGGAACGCTGGCCAGAATGTGCCGGGGAGAATTATATCAGGGAGCGCTCGGAGAGGTATCTGTACGCGGTATCTGCACGGATTCTCGCGAGGCAGGTCCTGAGATCGCCTTTGCCGCCATGCGAGGCGAGCACGCAGACGGGCACGATTATATTGCCCAGGCCCTGCAAAACGGATGCCGCTGCGTGATCTGCGAGCATCGCAACGAGGCGCTTGAGGCATCGAATGCGACTGCCATCGTCGTTAACGACACCGAGCTGGCGCTCTCCCGATTGGCCTATGCCTACCGTCAGCAAAATCTGAGCCGCGTTCGCACGGTCGCCGTAACGGGAAGCGTGGGAAAGACCACGGCAAAGGATATGATGCACGCGGCCTTTTCCGAAAAATACAAGACCTTTAAGACCCCCGGTAATCACAACAGCCTGATCGGCATGCCCCTTGCGGTCCTTGCAACGCCTCAGGATAGCGAATGGACCGTCCTTGAGATGGGCATGAGCGGCTTTGGCGAGATCGAGCGACTGTCGATCCTGGCCGAGCCGGATATTGCGGTGATCACCAATATTGGCAGCTCTCACCTGGAAATGCTCGGCTCACGCGAGAATATCTGCCGTGCCAAGCTGGAGGTCCTTTGCGGTCTGCGCGAGGGCGGTTATCTTATCCTCAACGGAGACGAGCCGCTTCTTCGAAACGTCAAAGGCAAAAGTTACCACACCGTTTATGTGTCGCTCGAATGCGAAAAGGCAGACCTTTTTGCAAAGAATATCAGGGTAGAAAGCGATTGCACGCGCTTTGACGCCGTTTGCTTTGGCAAGGAGATGCGCGATCTTCGCATCCGCGTTCTGGGACGTCATACCGTCTACGCCGCGCTCTACACGCTTGCGGCAGGCCTGCTTGTAGGCCTTTCGGAGGAGGAGCTTCGCCGCGGATTGCTCAGCTTTTCTCCCGAAGGGATGCGCCAGCGCGTTTGCGAGCTTGGTCGTATTACCGTGATTGAGGATTGCTACAACGCCTCGCCCGAATCCATGATCGCCGCGATCGACGTGCTGGATGCTTACAGCCGCCAAAACGGCAGGCGGAGCGTGGCGGTGCTAGGAGACATGCTGGAGCTGGGGCAGGAGAGCCCCGCACTCCATCGCTCGGTGGGGGCACATCTGGCGCAGCGCGGCATCGACCGCCTCTTTACGCTTGGTGAAGGCGGCGATCAGATCGCCATCGGTGCACGGCAAAAGGGAATGCCTCTTGCCCGTATTCAACGAAGGAGAGACGTCAAGGATCTTTCCGG
>JAFNVK010000104.1 GCA_017379815.1 Clostridia bacterium | reverse complement strand
TCCCATGCAGGCCTATCGCATCCTGCGCCGACACGAGTCAACCCTGCCGCGCGAGCACTATCTCTTTCTTTCCCGCAAGGCGCTGGCGCTTGCCGACCTCGCCTCCCCCACCGACCTGCTTTCCCTTTGGGACAAGTGGAGTCCCTCCTCCTTCTCCCCCTGCCGTCTGGACGAGCTCTTTGCCCCCTATCGCAAGGAGAGTGCGCCCTCTCTGCGTGAGCATCTGAGCCTTTCCGAGGGACTTTACGAAAAGCCGTTTCGTACGCGCGAGCAGGCCGAATACGCCCTGACGGCACTGACCCCCTCCATCGACTTTGCCAAGCTCTCGGCACACCGCGAGGAGCTGCGGAGCTACTTTGGCGGGCTGATCCACCCGGGCGAGCATCTCTTTGACATTGGTTATAGCGGCCGTGCTGAGGCGGCTCTGACCTCCCTGCTCGGCTTTCCCGTCAACAGTCTCTATCTGCACGCGGGCGGACAGATCCTCTTTGACCGCGCCGCGCGCTACGGCTTTTCCAACGCCTGCTTCTTTGACTACAAGCCCGCGATCACGGGGGTGATCCGCGAGCACGTGCTGATGAAGCTTTCCCCCTCGGTGGTTGGCTACGAGCGCATTGGCGGTGTTCTTGAGCCCAAATGGGAGTCCTACGCCCCCGATCCGCGCACCGTACTGGTCACCGAGATCCTGCAGGAGGGAGCGCTCAACTTCGTGCAGGATATGTGCGACACCTTTGGTGAGGAACGCGCTCGCCTTCCCTACCGCCGAGCCGATCTTGCCGCCGCCTTTGAGGCTTTCCTCCACCACCCCAAGGAGCTTGACCGCGCCGTATTCGGCAGTCTCCTCTTTGAGGACGATCTCGGCGCCGGGAGATCCTTCTCCGCGCTTGACTTCTGGGACCGTGAGCGTGCGGCCTTCGGTCTTGCCTCTCCCGGTCACCGTCCGCCGCCTTCCTTGACCGAGGCGCTCTCCCCCTATCCGCGCTGGAAGAAGGCGCTCTCCTATCTTCTGCTCGATCCCGCGCATTTCTTCCGCCGCGTACGGGCAAGGATCAAACGATAAAAAAGGGCTGCCGCAAACGCCGAATGCATTTGCGGCAGCCCTTTTGGGCGGCTTTATTTTTCAAGGTATTGCTCCAGAGTAAGCCCCGAGCAGTAAATATCCGTTGCGGCCTCACGCCCGACGAAGCGGTAGTGCCAGGGCTCGTAGGTGTAGCCCGTGACGCCCTCCTTGCCCTTCGGGTAGCGCAGGATAAAGCCAAACTTGTAGGCGTTCTTCGAGAGCCACGCAAAGGCGGCACTCTCCTCAAAGGCCTCGGTCAGCTCGCCCCCCATTTCATCGGTGATGAAGTCCACGCACAGCCCCGTCTGGTGCTCACTCGTGCCGGGATAGGCCGAGTAAGAAAGCACCACCCTTGCGGCGTCGGCGTAGGAAAGCTTGCTCTTGCCCGCGTCGAGGTAATTGGTCTTGATATAGGAATAGCCGAGCGCCCGATAGGCATCCTCCGAGATGGTGGCCAGCTCGCGCGCAAGATAGGTCTCGTAGAGCTGCTGCTGACGGGCATACGAGCGATAGGCGCTGGTGACGCAAATATCCGTGACACCGGCGGCACGCATCTCGTCCAGCATCTCGTAAAGCGCGGCGGCCGCACAAGCGTCCAGCAAAAGCCCGGTCGCTTGATGCCAGGAGGCGATCACGGCGCTGCTGAGCGCCACCAGATCCTCCGGGGTGTAATCCTCTCCCACGGGTGAGGACTTATTGGCCAGAACCAGATAGGCGGCAGAGAGATCGGTCATGAGGACGTCCTCATCTACCTCGGTCTGATATTGGTAGGTCATATTCTCATGATAGCTCGGGGGCTTTTTGTCCCCTCCGTTCCCCTCCCCCGTCTCGTCGCCGCCATCCGAGGGGAGGCGAATACAGGAGGCAAGCAGAAGCGGAAGAAGCAAAAGCGCCGCGAGACTGCGGTATTTCCCAGACAATGCGTTGCGTTTCCTTTCCTTAGGGCTTAGTTTCAACGATGATGAAATAGGGCGAGGTGGGGGAATTGAGAATGTTGACGCGCGTGGCGCAGATCTTGTAGCGGCTGATGCCGGCGAGATAGTCGCAGATCATGCGTCCCTCGGCGTCTCCCTCCTCGTGCCCCGGGTAGACGGCGATGTTCAGAATGGCGTCACGCCCCATCAGCTCGATTGCCGCCTCGATCGCGGGAAGCGTGGTCTCGCGCAGGGTGGTGATGGACTTATCCCCGCCGGGAAGCCAGCCGAGATTGAACATACCCGCCTTGAAGGGCTCCTTAACGTAGTCTTTCACCCGATGGTGGGAATCATGTATCAGGGTATAGTTTTTCGGTACGCCCGCTCTCTCCAGGCTCTCCGCCGTGGAGCGCACGGCCTGCTCCTGAATGTCAAAGGCGTAAACTCGTCCGCTCTCCCCCACCGTGCGGCAGAGAAACTCGGTATCGTGTCCGTTGCCCATCGTAAAATCGACGGCCACATCCCCCTCGCCGAGATGCTTGAGAATAAAAAACTTGTGCAGCTCCAGTAAATCGATCATGGTCTTCTTTCCCTTTCCGTATCGGGATTATTTATTGTGCAGATCCGAGCGCAGGAACTTGAAGGCGCGCTCCACGGCGTCCTTGGAGTTGTTCCAGGGCTCGTCGGCATAGCGATAGTCAAACTTCTTGCAGAACCAGCTCACGTCCTCGCGGAGCGTGTCAAAGTAGGTCTCCACCACGCGCGCGCACTGGGCGGCAAACTCGGGCTGCTTCTTTTTGCCAAGACGTCTTTGCCCGTACTCCAAAAGCTTGCGGTAGTGCGGCAGGCAGAAATAGGGCTGCGCCTTGAGCTTGGGAGCAAACTCCTCGTCGTTCTGCCAGAGATAGACGGCGGTGTCCACCATGTTCTCAAAGCTGCGCGAGATCCTCTCGCAGATATAGCAATCCGCCTCCAGGGCAGAAATTCGCTTGATCGGCTTGTTGCCCTGTCCGCCTCCAAGACCGCCGTCGCGGATCTCACGGCGAAGCTCGTCCAGATGGCTCTCCAGCGTCAGCGCCATGCCGAGGCGGTTCTTGCGCACGAACATCATATCGTAATGCGTACGGCAAAAGCCCTTCTCGTTGGTGCGGATACGGATATCCGGCTCCATCATGGACGCCCCGAGGATCAGATCCAGCTCGTCCTCCTCCAGCTTGCGGTAAAGGGCGCAAAGCGCACAGCCGCAGTGCGGATCGGCGGCAGAGGCCTCGAACGCCTCGTTGACGGGTATGGTAAAATTCACATCCATAGATCAAAAATCCTTTTTGCTCTTGCTTTTTTTCGGTTTATCCTGTATAATTATAGCATAGATCCCACTCACTTGCAAGAGATTTTGCGGATTTTCCGCGAAGCTTTTGCACATCACTTTTTTGGAAAGGAAAGCCATGAAGTACCGTTATTGCTTTTTTGATCTGGACGGCACCGTGATCGATTCCGCACCCGGGGTCACGCATTCCGTGCAATACGCTCTGCAAAAGATGGGCATCACGCCCCCTCCCTCCTCCGAGCTGCTCGGCTTTATCGGACCTCCCCTGGTCTGGAGCTTCTCGCACTTCTTTGGCATGAGCCACGAGGAGAGCCTTGCCGCCGTGGACGCCTACCGCGAGTACTACCGCGCCGGCGGAATGCTGGAATGCACCGTTTATCCGGGAATCCCCGCGCTCTTGGATACTCTGCGTGCGGCGGGCATTCAATGCGTGCTTGCCACCTGCAAGCCGCACGTGTTTGCCAACGCGATCCTTGCGCACTTTGATCTGATCGACCGCTTTGTGCTGGTCTCGGGGCCTGAGATCGACGGCACGCGCAACGAAAAGCAGGAGGTCATCCGCTACGCCATGGAGCAATTGGAGATCACCGATCCTAAAGAGATCCTCATGATCGGCGACCGCGATAACGACGTTCTGGGCGCAAAGGCAAACGGCGTGGGCACCTACGGCGCGCTCTGGGGCTTTGGCGACGAGGAGGAGCTGATGCAGGCGGGAGCGCTTGCCTGCTTTGCCGACGCCGCTTCCCTTGGCGAGGCCATTCTCCGCGCAGAGTGAAAAAATGCATCCGGCGAGTCAAAAAAGGCTTGACGGATCCCCAAAAATCCGCTATAATGAAGACGTAACCAAAACGCCGCATCGCGGCTATCGCAGAAAGGAAAAACACCTATGTACCGTATCGGCATCGATCTTGGCGGCACCAACATCGCCGCAGGCATCGTAAATGAACAGTATGAGATCCTCGCTCAGGAAAGCACCCCCACAAAGGCAGGACGCCCCGGCGAGGAGATCGTTTCGGATATGGCCGCACTCTGCCTCAGACTTTGTGCAAAGGCAGGCATCTCCGAGTCCGAGGTAGAATCCCTCGGCATCGCCTCCCCCGGCGTGGTGGACGATAAGCTGGGTGAAGTGATCGTGGCCTACAACCTCGGCTTTTTCCACTTCCCCATCATTCCCCTGCTCAAGGAAAAGCTGAATATTTCCACCATGCACATCGCCAACGACGCCAACGCCGCCGCATGGGGCGAGGCGATCGCAGGCGCGGGCAAGGGCAGCTCCTCCTCCATTATGGTCACGCTCGGCACGGGCGTTGGCGGAGGAATTATCCTCGACAACAAGCTCCTCACCGGCTTCAACGAGGGTGCAGGTGAGCTTGGACATATGGTCATTCAGGCAGGCGGACGTCCCTGCACCTGCGGCCGCCACGGCTGCTGGGAGACCTATTCCTCGGCAACCGGTCTGATCAGCATGACCAAGGAAAAGCTGGAGGCCTGCGAGAAGGAGGGACGCAAGACCCTCATGGCCGACATTGCCGCCGAGCGCGGAAAGGTCAACGGCCGCACCGCCTTTGACGCCAAGCGTCGGGGAGACGAAGCGGCAGACGAGGTCATCGACGAATACGTCAACTACTTAGCCTGCGGCATTGCCAACCTGATCAACGCCTTCCAGCCCGAGGTCATCTCCATCGGCGGCGGCATCTCCAACGAGGGACAGTATCTGATCGATCTGCTCACCCCCGTCGTCCGCCGTGAGGCCTTTGGCTCGGGTCAGATCCCCGAGACCGAGCTTCGCATCGCTCAGCTCCGCAACAACGCGGGCATCATCGGCGCGGCACTCCTCGGTGTCGGTCAGTAAGCACAAAAAAGAAGACTGCCTCAACACCCGTTGAGGCAGTCCTTTTTTATGCCGTCCCCTCCGAATGAGAGGGGCGTTCTTTGAAAAAACCGTCAGACCTGCTCGCCCTTTTCCTTCCTTGCGGCGCGCTTTTCCTTTGCCTTTAGGATCACGAAGGGCAGATGCACGAGGAAGATCAAGAGGCAGGCGATCACGGCAAGCGTCAGGAAGTAGACGTACCAGCCGTGATCCAGATTGAGGATCGGCAGCCCCTCCATCGGCGGCTTGCGCAGAAAGAGGAAATTCGTGGCATACGGCTCGAGAACGCTGTTCATCAAAAAGCCTACCGCAACGATCCCCACAAGGATCTTGAGATTGGAGACGTAGGCGCGCAGGGAAAGATCTACGCGCTCGATCAGCATCAGATACAGGCCGTAAAAGACCAGCACGGCGTGGATCAGCATATACTGCCAGACGCGCGGAACGGCGGGATCCACCCCTTCGGTGGGGATCAGGAGAGACATCGCCGCACCGATCAGCATAGCAGGAACCATAAAGCTCTTGACCGTGCGCACGAATTTCTCGTTCTTGACCAGGTTGATCAGGATCACGGAATAGATCATGATGGAGCAGAGATGGAAGGAAAGCTGCGTCTGGTCCAGGATCAGTCCGCCGTCGGGCGAGGGCTTCATCGAAAGCGAAAGATGGAACAGCTTGAGCGGGATCAAAAGCCAGAGAACGGTCTTTTGCACCACAGGCTGCGGAATACGGAATTTGCGGATCAAAAGGATAGCGAGAGCGATCAGAAGTGCGAGGACGCCTAACCAGATCAGGTGACCGAGAGTGAACATAGCAAATCTCCTTCAAAAAAAGCTTGTCGGGTCTTGTCGAATTCATTATAGCACACTCCCGCGCGGAATGCAAGCGTTTTTTTCTTCCCCTCCCCCTCCGCTGCAAATGCAAAAAGCGAGACCTCCGTAAGAGATCTCGCTGTTGTTCATTTGCGTCCTCAGTCGGCCATTTGCTTCTTGCAGGCGATCCTGCGGATAAGACGGGTCAAGCCCCAGACGATGCAGGAGAAGCCGTTGAAGATCAACAAATAGCAAAGGACGAACAAGGGATAGGAAAGCTCCTGCACCACCCCAAGCAAAGGAAGCTGGGTCGGATAGTAGGGAGAGATATAGAACATGCTCAGATTGTCACCCGGCTGGCAGGCAGGCGTGCCGAGATGAAGCTTGTACACCAGCACGTTGCCGATAATGGCAAGCACCACAAAGCCCAAGAACAGAGCCGAGGGGGCGAGCATTTCGAGAAAACGCTTGCCGTATCCGCGAGAAACGATCAGATAGACGCCCATCACCACGAGAACGGCGTGCCAGAGCATCGCGTGCAGCGACATGGGCACAAAATAGGTATAGAGCACCGCATTGGGCACAAGCATCACCGACAGACCGCCGATAATGCCGTAGAAGGCAAGGAAGCGATAGCAGAGCTCCCGCACACGGTTCCACGGGATCACCGAGGCAAAGATAGCCACGTAGATCGGGACGGAGCAGAATTGGAAGGGGAAGATCTCAAAGCGGTAATAGCCGTAGAAGGCAAACCAGAAGAGCTGCTTGAAGACCTCGCAGCCAATAAGGATGACCGAGAAGACCGAAACGACGATGCGGTCAGCCTTTGGGCTATGCTTGCGCGCCACGGTGCAGGCAAGAATAACACAGGCAAGGATCATAATGCCGATCCAAAGCAGATGAAACCAGCTGTATGCGCCGGGGCCAACGTCACCGTTATTGATGTCTCCCCAGGTCCAGTTGAGCATTGTGTTCATGAAACGTCACCTCAAAAAAGATATAAAAGAAGTATTCACGCTTGTCTGCAAGCATTATACCATATTTCCATCCGAAGGTCAAGGTTTTTCCTCATTTCCCTCCGCAAGGACTTCACCGTTTTGCACCGTGAGGGTAAGAAAATGACCGTTATTCCGCAAAAAAGCTCAGATAGGCGCGGTCATCGTAGGAGACGTTGCCGGGGCGGATCGCCTTTGTCTGCATATTCTCGCCGATGGAAAGCGGATCGCGAAGCAGGACCTCCTCAAGGTAAGCCTCCGCCCGTGCGAGCGAGGAAAACAGCCTCGGGTATCCGTCGCTGGCCAGGACCACGTGGTCGCCCTTCTCTACCGAATAGATGCGGACAAAGCGCTCAACGATGCCGCTTCCATCGATCACGCCGTAGCCAAGCTCGTGATCCCGATTGGCAAAGATCGCCTGCTTTTGCAAAAAGGGCAGGATCGCTTCCCTGCCGCGATCCTCCTGCCGAAGGGTCTCGGGATCTCCACCCTCCAACAGATATACTGTGTTGACGAACGCCCGAAGATAGGCCAGTACCTCATCGATTTTTTTGCTATGGAGGATCTCGCGCTCGTTGATCATCAGATTGCAGTCTCCGTAGCTCCAGACCTCCCTGCGATGCTTGCTGTACAGGATCACGCAGGCCTGTATCCGATCCACGGGAGCGATCTTCTCTGCCGTGTAGCAATCCGCAACGGCGCGATCCAGCTTGGAAAGCGCAGACAAGGCCGTCTCCTCGGCGTCAAGGCTCTCGATCGCGTGAGCCAGCACCTCGGTAGCATAGCAGCCACCGGTCTTGCCGTTATAGCGTCGGCTCGATTTTGAGGTTACGCCGTCGATCACCGCAAAAAAGTCCGCACATTCCACGATCCTATCCTCACACAGCGCCTGAT
>JAFNVK010000103.1 GCA_017379815.1 Clostridia bacterium | reverse complement strand
TCTTCATCGGGATAACCGCCCCGATGCACTCGAGGAGGATACCACGCCAACGGTCAAGCGATACTTCAAGCTTCTCGGCCGCCGCTTCTGGAAGCTGGTTGGATTGAACCTCATCATGCTCCCGATGGTTCTGCCCCTTATCTTCATCTTTTTGCTCTACACGGGTCAGAGGATGACCCCGACGGCAACCGATCCTCTGTTCTCGCAGCTTTACGGTGCAGGACTTCAGGAGACCACGCCGATCGCAACGCTGCTTCTGGATCTGTTCGGTGCACAGACCGACGTCCCGGCAGCCGGAAACACCCTGTCATACGTTCTGATCGCGCTCTGCGTGCTTTTCCTTGCCGTCACCTTTGGCTGGCAGAACGTGGGGGCGACCTACGTTCTGCGCAATATGGTGCGCGGTGAGCCCGTATTCCTCTTTTCGGACTATTTTTACGCGGTCAAGCGCAATCTGCGCCAGGGCTTTCTCATGGGGCTTCTCGATGCGCTCCTGCTCTTTCTTGTAGGCTTTGACCTGCTCTATTTCTCGGGACTTACGGGATCCTTCTGGATGGACGTTTGCTACTGGGCGGTTCTGGTCATCGGCATTCTGTATTTCTTCATGCGCTTCTACATATACCTGATGATGATCACCTTTGAGCTTTCGATCCGAAAGATCCTCAAAAACGCATTGATCTTTACGGCTCTCGGCGTCAAGCGCAATCTCATGGGCGCGCTCGGCATCGTTGGTCTTACTGCCGCAAACGTTGTGCTCTTTATCGCCCTGATCAACGTTAATATTGCGATCCCGCTGATCCTTCCCGTGATCTATTATTTCTCCTTCACCGCATTCACCGCCGCCTATGCGGCCTACCCCGTGATCGAGCGATACATGATCACGCCCTATCAAACGAATGAGGAAAATGAGGAAGTGCCCTCCGACGAGGAAGCTCCGGCCTGATCTCGCTCCCCTAAAGTGTCCTTGGTGTACACCGCCAAGGACGCTTTTGTTTTATCCCTCTAAAAGCTCGCTGACCGTGACCGGCTCAAAGCCGCGCTTAAGCAGCTCGGGCAAGAGAATTGCCAGCGCCTCCGGTGTTCTTGAATTATAGCCAATATAGTCGTGCATGAGGATGATGTCGCCGGGCTTAACGTTAGAAAGCACGCATTTAACGATCTGTTCGGTGTTCTTTCTCTCCCAGTCGCGCGTGTCAAGACTCCATAGGATCACGCGATACTCTCCTTTGACCGAGCAATCCTCGACGAAGGAATTGATCGCTCCCTCCGGGGGGCGAAAAAGGCTTGGCCGACAGTCGCAGATCTCCTCTATGGCATTCTCGCATTGCTTCAGCTCCTCAAAAAGCTCCTGTCCGTTCAAGTTGCGCAGATGTCTGTGCGAAAAGGTGTGATTCCCGATCTCGTGTCCTGCTGCTGCAACAGCTCTTGCTGCATCCGGATAGTTGCGCACGTTGACCCCAACCATAAAAAAGGTGGCTCTGAGCTCATATTCGGCAAGAATGCTCAGAATACGCTCGGTTTGGCGGGGGTGCGGACCATCGTCAAAGGTGAGTGCGATCTTCATGGAATCGGTTTTGACCGAGCGGTAAACAGGAGCCTGCGCGCCCGTGATAAGCGTTATACGGTGAAAAAGCAGGAGAAATGCCATCAAAAGGAAAATCAAGCGTTTTTGAAGATCCGTAGCCTTAATCAAGGTGATCTTCCTTTCCGCTTCCCTTTTCTGTCAATTCGTCAAGACTTCCAAAGCGGTAGCCCTCCTCCCGAAGTGCGCGGATCACGTCTCCAAGAATGGCCGCGTTGGTTTGTGAGGTGGGATGCAAAAGCATGATCTCTCCGTTGTGCGCGTTGTCAAGAATGATCTTCTTCGCCTTCTCCGCAGACATTTGTTTCCCATTATCCCAATCCGGATAGGCAAAGCTCCAGAATACGGTCTTATACCCCATTTCCTTGGCCCAGGCAAGGTTTTCCTTCGTAAAGCGCCCCTCCGGCGGACGGTAATAGCTTGACATAGGCGTACCGGTTAAAGCCTCATAAGCCTTATCGAGCGAGGAAAGCTCCTTGGAAAAGGTTTCCTTGTTGGTTTTTGCCATATCCTTGTGATGATAGGTGTGATTGCAAACGGTATGCCCTTCCTGCGCCATGCGCAGAACGAGCGCGGACTCACGCTCAACGAGATGCCCAAGAATAAAGAATGCCGCTGTGACCGATTCTTCGCGAAGAATATCAAGCACCCTTGCCACGTTTCCATTTTCGTAGCCGGCGTCAAAGGTGAGGTAGATTACCTTATCCTTATTTCCCTCGCCCGTTGCATCCGGGCCGATATAATAGCCGTCCAGCTCCTCAATAAAGGCAAGGCTCGGATCGACCTTGGGGCGGCGGTGCTCCTTTTCGTGCACGCAATACCAGCTGTAGGCCTTTTCTGCCGCGAGGATCGGTGTGCAAAAAGCAGAAAAGGCAAAAATGAAGCCTAAAAGGCAAAGAAAAGCGCGTTTCATAAGCGTCTCCCTTCAAACGAATTCTTCCTCAACAGTTTTGGCCGTTTTGTCTGTCTTCACTCCATGAAAAAAGCGCCATGCCGATTTTTGACAAAAAAAGGGTCTGCCTTGCGGCAGACCCGAAAAGGATCGTTTTACTGCTCTGCAGGATCGGTTGCGATCTCCTTGATGCTGGAGACCAGTCCTGCAACGTTCTGGATCTCGGAGGGGATGATGATCTTGGTGGCCTTTCCGTTGGCGACCTTTTCAAGAGCCTCCAGGCTCTTGATGGCGATCACGCCCTGTGCGGGGGCTGCCTCGTTGATCATGCGGATACCGTCGGCGGTAGCCTTCTGAATGGAAAGGATCGCAGCGGCCTCACCCTCGGCCTCGCGGATCTTGGACTCCTTGATCGCCTCGGCGCGCAGGATCTGCGACTGCTTCTCCGCCTCTGCCTCGAGGATCATGGATTCCTTCTTACCCTGAGCAACCAGAATGGTGGAGTTCTTCTCACCCTCGGCACGCAGGATCGCCTCGCGGCGCTCGCGCTCTGCCTTCATCTGCTTCTCCATGGCGTCCTGGATCTCTCTGGGCGGAATGATGTTCTTCAGCTCAACGCGGGTCACCTTGATGCCCCAGGGGTCGGTGGCCTCGTCCAGGATCGAGCGCATCTTGGTGTTGATGATGTCACGGGAGGTCAGCGTGCTGTCCAGCTCCAATTCACCGATGATGTTACGAAGCGTGGTGGCGGTCAGATTCTCAATAGCGGCCATCGGCGTGGTGTGACCGTAGGCGTAGAGCTTGCAGTCGGTGATCTGGAAGAAGACGACAGTGTCGATCTGCATGCGGACGTTATCCTTGGTGATCACGGGCTGGGGCGGATAATCCGCGACCTGCTCCATGAGGTTGATGCGCTTGGCGATGCGATCGATAAAGGGAATCTTGAAGTGGATGCCCGTGCGCCAGGTCTGATGGTAGGCGCCCAGACGCTCGACCAGATATGCCTTGGACTGCGGAACGATGTGAATGTTGGAAATGATGATAATGAGAAGAATGCCGATCAGTACGGCGGCAACGAATAAAGGTCCCATAGTAATTTTCCTTTCTGAAATGGTTTATTCTTGTGTACGGTCTGCGTTTTGCTCGGGATCGGGCTTGCAGATGAGCTTGACACCCGAGATATCCTCCACGATAACGAAGCTTCCCTCGGGCAGAACGGTGCGGTCATCGGAGGAACGAGCGGTCCAGACGAGGGAGCGGATCTTGACGCTTCCCGTTTCGTGCAGGTTATCGATCGTCTCCAGAACGATCCCGCGCTCGCCGATGAGGGCATCCGAATTGGAACGGAAGGCTTTTTGATTTGGCAGATGCTTCTTGAAGACGGTCTTGACCAGGATCAGTGTAGCGAGCGAGATGAGCAGAAACGCCAGCAGCTGCACCCAGAAGAGATCGCAAAAGAACGAGATCACGAGGGCGACGAGTGCTCCGGGAACAAACCAGATGGACACCAGTCCGCAGGTCATGCCCTCAACAACGGCGGTCGCGATCGCAACGGCAAGCCAAAAAAGCGTGTATCCGTTTTCTACGAAAAATTCGAGCATGGTATTCCTCCTTTCGTTGTAGTGACTTAATTATATCATGCGGTCATGTGATTGTCAATAGGTTTCGGAAAATTTTTTCAATTTTTTTCAGCGTTCAAAGCGGGTGGCAATATTTTCGATCCGATATTGCCCCTCCTCGGGCTCGATGACCTTGACGTACTGCGGACGGCACATGCCGCTGCCAACGTCGGTGCGGAAGCTTCCGTCGTTGCGGTGGATCTTATATTCCAGCAGATAAACCTTTCCGCCATCGGCATCCGTGCGATAGTAGGAGATCCTCATCTCGTAAAGCATTTGCGGAGAAAAGGCATCTTCCCTGCCAAATTCGCGGATATAACGCTCGCTCAGACAGGCGTTGTATCCTTCAACGTCGCCTGCGATGATGATCTGCAGGTACTGATAGAGGAATTTCACCTCGCCATCCAGAGTGTCCCATTCCTCATCGGTGATGGAGGTGGAAAAGCCAACGCCGGTAGAATCGTAGGAATAAACGACGTCACGGTTGAGATTGAGATAAGATGGGTTTTCCAGAATGTTTCCCGTATAGGTGGGATAGAACTCGTATTCGGGAACCTCGGGCTTGTTCATCGAGTTCCGGATACCCTGCAGGAGAAGAACGAGCAGAAGAAGCACGAGAAGCGTGCCGAGCACCGAGGCAAGAACGATCAGGATCCGTTTCTTGAGCTTTTTGGCGGCCAAGACCTGCTCGGCGTAGGTGACAGAATCTGCGGAGGGGATGGGATCGGGTGTCATAGGAGGCCTCCTTAGGTTGGATTTCTGTTTTTATTCTATCATAAGTTTTCTCACTTTGCAACCGCATCACAATTTTTTTACAAATCCGCTTGAATTACACGGCGGTTTTTGCAAAAAATTGGAGCATTTGCTCTTGTACTTTCGGGGAGAATGTGATATAATATATTGGATTGTTATTATTTTTTTGAGCGAAGATCAATTCCGGTATCTGTTTCCTCCGCAATTGCTCCCCGTGGAAAGGACGAATCTGATGAAATACTTTGTACTCATTCCCGACGGAATGGCAGACGAAAGGATCGCTGCCCTCGGCAACCGCACGCCTATGCAGGCGGCAAGCAAGCCCGTGACCGACCGCCTGGCAAAAACCGCCTACGTCGGAACCGTATCCAACGTTCCCGAGGGGATGGTGCCCGAGAGCGATACTGCCAATATGGCCATCCTCTCCTTTGATCCCAAGATCTATTCCAAGGGGCGCTC
>JAFNVK010000102.1 GCA_017379815.1 Clostridia bacterium | reverse complement strand
CCGTGAGAAGGGCATACGCCTTTGCGATTATGCCGTGGAGATGGAGGGCGAGGGCTTTCTTACCTATATGCAGGAGATCTGGGAGGCAATGAAGCGTTCCATCAAGCGAGGACTTATGGACGAGGGCGTCCTTCCCGGAGGACTTGGCGTGGTCAAGAAGGCGCGCTCGCTCTACGAGAACGAGCATATCGACGAGCGCCCCGAAACGCGAGAGGGAAGAATGATCTCGGCCTACGCCTTCGCCGTCAGCGAGCAGAACGCCGCGGGCGAGCATATCGTCACCGCTCCGACCTGCGGTGCGGCAGGCGTGCTCCCGGCCGTGCTCTACTATCAACAGAAGCGGAGCGGCTACAGTGACCGCGACATCCTCCGTGCGCTCTGCACGGCGGGAATCGTGGGCAACCTCATCAAGACCAACGCCTCCATCTCGGGAGCGGAATGCGGTTGTCAGGCCGAGATCGGCAGTGCCTGCGCCATGGCCTCGGCGGCGCTTGGCGAGCTGTTTGGACTGAGCATCCCCAAGATCGAGTATGCGGCCGAGATTGCGATCGAGCATCATCTGGGACTCACCTGCGACCCCATTTGCGGACTCGTGCAGATTCCCTGCATCGAGCGCAACGCCGTGGCCGCCATGCGCGCCATCAACGCGGTCAACCTGGCCAGCTTCCTCTGGAATACGCGCAGGATCTCCTTTGATCACGTCGTGCAGACGATGAAGGAGACGGGCAGGGATATGCGCGCCTCCTACAAGGAGACCTCCGAGGCAGGCCTTGCCAAAATTCGTATCTGAGGGAGGCGTCAAAATGTGGAAGAAAAAGCTTAAAGAATATGCGGTGATCACGTTTGGTGCGCTTCTTGCGGCAGTGGGAATCTTCTTTTTCATGCTGCCAAGCCACATCGCCGTGGGAAGCGGAACGGCGCTGGCCATGGTGCTGAGCAACTTTATTCCCCTTCAGGTCTCCGTGATCTCGCTCATTCTCAACGTGATCCTTCTGATCCTCGGCTTTTTGCTGGTGGGCTCGGAGTTTGGCGGAAAAACCGTCTACGTGGCCATTCTGATCCCTTTGCTGCTTGGCGTTTTGGAGCAGATCTTCCCCCATCAGGCGTCCCTTACGCAGGATCCGCTCCTGGACGTGCTTTGCTACGTGCTTATCGTTGGCATGGCCATGGCGATCCTCTTTTCCTGCAACGCCTCGTCCGGTGGACTTGACATTCTCGCCAAGATCCTGAGCAAGTACTGCCGCATTGGCATTGGCACGGCCGTTTCGGCCTGCGGCATTGCGGTGGCGCTCTCCTCCGCACTTTGCTACGACACCAAGACCGTGGTGCTGAGCGTTGTGGGAACCTATTTCAGCGGCATGGTTGTGGATCGCTTTATCTTTGGACTGAACATTAAGCGCCGCGTCTGCATCATCTCGGAAAAGGTGGACGAGATCGTGGACTATCTGCTCAACGAGCTGCATAGCGGTGCCACGCTGTACGACGGTGTGGGCGCGTATAACAACGTCGTCCGTCGCGAGATCGTCACCATCGTGGACAAGCAGGAGTATCGCCTCCTGATGGATCACGTGCGGCGCGTCGATCCCCGCGCCTTCGTTACGGTCATCTCTGTCAACGAGCTGCGCTATCTGCCAAAGACACCGCGTCCCTCGGCCGGAAGGAAATAAAGAAAGAATGAAAGCACGCCTCCCTTGTGTGATCCTCCTTGAGAGGATCACGCAAGGGAGGCTTTTTTTATGGAGGGGTTGATTTTCACTTCTCCGTGTGCTATAATGAAAAACAGAATAAACGTCCGAAAAACGGAGGATACCGGGATGAAACTGAACGAGCTTCTCGCACAGGAGAAAATGACGCTCTCCTTTGAGGTCTTTCCCCCAAAGACCGACACTGCCTTTGCTTCGGTCAGGTCTGCCACGGAGGCGATCGCCGAGCTTCGTCCCGCCTTTATGAGCGTGACCTACGGTGCAGGCGGAGGAACCAGTCAATATACGCTGGAGATCGCCAAGAACATCAAGGCGAGATACGGCGTGCCGACCCTGGCACATCTGACCTGCGTTTCCTCCACGAGAGACACCGTGCGTGAGAAGATCGCGCAGATGCGCGAGGCGGGGATCGAAAACGTGATGGCCCTGCGCGGAGACCTGACGTCCGAGCTTGCCGCGAGCGACCGCTCGCAGTGGCCCTACCGCCACGCGGTGGACCTGATCCGTGAGATCGTTGAGAGCGGTGCGGATTTTTGCATTGGCGGTGCGTGCTATCCCGAGATCCATCCCGAAAGCGCCAACCAAAAGGAGGACATCCGCTACCTTCGCGAAAAGGTGGACGCAGGCTGCTCCTTTTTGACCACGCAGATGTTTTTTGACAACAATCTGCTCTATAATTTCCTTTACAAGATCCGCGAGGCGGGCATCACCGTTCCCGTGATCCCCGGTGTTATGCCCATTACCAACGCCAAGCAGGTCGAGCGTGCGATCGCGCTCTCGGGCTCCTTCATGCCCCAGCGCTTCAAGGCTCTGGTGGACAAGTTCGGCACGAGCCCTGCCGCCATGAAGCAGGCGGGAATTGCCTACGCCACCGACCAGATCATCGACCTGTATGCCAACGGCATCACCAACGTACACGTCTATTCCATGAATAAGCCTGACGTGGCCATGGCCATTCAGCGCAACCTTTCGGACATTCTGGGATGATGGACGCACGTATTGAAGCACGCACCTACGGGGCGCTTTTGCCCACGCGCAAGGAGATCCTGCGCTATGCGGGGCTTGGAAAAGCGGAGGACGCACAAGTCGAGGCGCTTCTGGAGGAGGCGTTGACGCTTTCCCATAAGGCGCTTTGCGGAAGGGTCTGCTTTTCGCTCCTTCCGCTTTCCCACAAGGATGGCGAGCTTGATCTTGGCTTTGCCCTGACCGATTCGGCCGATCTTGCACGGGCGCTGCGCCATTGCGACCGCATCCTTCTTTTTGCCGCCACGGTCGGCGTGGAGATGGACCGTCTGATCCTGCGCGAGAGCAGGAAAAGCATGACTATGGGACTTCTTCTGGGCGCGATCGGCACGGCGGCCGTTGAGGCGCTGTGCGACCGCTTTTGCAAGGACGTGGGCGAGGCGCTTGCGCAAAAGGGAGAGCTTCTTTCCCCTCGCTTCAGCCCGGGCTACGGCGACCTGCCGCTTTCTCTGCAAAAGGAGATCTTTTCGTATCTCGGCTGCTCCCGGAGCATTGGCCTTACGCTCAATGAGAGCCTTTTGATGACGCCTGCAAAATCGGTCACCGCGATCGCGGGGATCAAATGGGCGGCCAACTGATTTTTTTGGAGGACCTATGAATCTTCTTCACTATCTCAAGGATCATCTTCTCTTGCTCGACGGAGGACTTGGCACGCTCCTGCAGGAGCGCGGACTTTTGCCGGGAGAGCTTCCCGAGGATTGGAATCTCTCGCATCCCGAGTGCATTCGCGAGATCCACACGGCCTACTTTGATGCCGGGAGCAACGTGGTCAATCTCAATACCTTTGGAGCGAACACGCTGAAATACACGCCCGAGCAGCTGGACGCCGTGATCGGTGCGGCGGTGCGCATCGGGCGCGAGGCCATTGCCTCAAGCTGCGGCGAGCAGCCCAAGTGGCTGGCGCTGGACATCGGCCCTACGGGACGGATGCTCAAGCCCTTTGGCGACCTTGATTTTGAGGACGCCGTTGCCATCTTTGCCGAGACGGTGCGCATCGGCGTGCGCCACGGCGTGGATCTGATCCTGATCGAGACCATGAACGACAGCTACGAGACCAAGGCGGCTCTGCTTGCCGCCAAGGAGAATTCCGACCTTCCCGTATTCGTGTCCAACGCCTACGGCGAGGACGGCAAGCTGATGACGGGAGCAACGCCTGCGGCCATGGTCGCCCTGCTTGAGGGCATGGGCGCGGACGCGATCGGCGTCAACTGCTCGCAGGGCCCTGCGGCGCTTGCGGGCGTGGTGGAGGAATATTTGCGTCTTTCCTCGCTCCCCGTTCTCTTTAAGCCAAACGCGGGACTGCCCCGCACCGTGGACGGAAAAACCGTCTTTGACGTTTCTCCCGAGGCTTTTTCCGAGGAGGTCGCGCGTCTGATCGAGAGGGGCGTGCGCATCGCGGGCGGCTGCTGCGGCACAACGCCTGCCTATCTGTCGGCTCTTTCCCGAAGGGGAAATACGCTTTCGCCGCTCCCCGTGACGGAAAAGCACAGGACCGTCGTTTCGTCCTACGCCCGCGCCGTTACGCTTGGCGGCGCGCCCATCCTCATCGGCGAGCGCATCAACCCCACGGGCAAGAAGCGCTTTCAGGAGGCTTTGCGCCGCGCGGACATGGATTACATTCTTCGCGAGGGACTTTTGCAGGAGGAAAAGGGTGCGCAGATCCTGGACGTGAACGTCGGCCTTCCCGATATTGCGGAGAAGGAGATGCTCTGCCGCGCTGTTGCCGAGCTGCAGGCCGTCACGGCACTCCCCTTGCAGATCGATACCGCCGACCCCGTAGCCATGGAGGCCGCTCTGCGCCTCTACAACGGCAAGGCCATGATCAATTCGGTCAACGGCAAGCGCGAGAGCATGGAGGCCGTCTTCCCCTTAGCCAAAAAATACGGCGGCGTTGTGGTCGCCCTCACGTTAGATGAAAACGGCATTCCCGCGCGCGCCGAGGAGCGTCTGGGCATCGCCCGCCGCATCCTGGCCTGTGCCGAGGAATACGGCCTTGCCAAGGAGGATCTTCTGTTCGATCCCCTGGCCCTCACCGTCAGCACCGATCCGACTGCGGCGCGCGAGACCCTGCGTGCCCTGGAGCTGATCCGCCTGGAGCTTGGCTGTCACACCTCGCTCGGCGTGTCCAACGTTTCCTTTGGTCTGCCCGCAAGAGACCTCATCAACGGCACCTTCTTTGCCATGGCGCTCGAGCGCGGACTTTCCGCAGCCATTCTCAATCCCTATTCCGAGGAGATGCAAAAGACCTACGCCGCCTTTTGCGCTCTGTCGGGGCTGGATGCAAATTGCGCATCCTATATCGAATTTGCTTCCTCCCGTCAGGTATCGGCCGCCGTCACGGCGCCGAGTACGCCCGCTGCGGGACCTTCTGCAAAGGAGGAAGGGGAGAGCGGATTGCGGCGCGCGATCCGCAAGGGACTTCGCGAGCAGGCGGCAAGCCTTACGTCCGAGCTTTTACAGAGCATTCCTCCGCTTTCGGTGATCGAGCAGGAGATCATTCCCGCCCTTGACGCCGTTGGTATCGGCTTTGAGCAAAAGACCGTGTACCTTCCGCAGCTGCTCATGAGCGCGGAGGCGGCAAAGGGCGCGTTTGAGGCGGTCAAGGCCGCCATGCCCGATAAGGGAAGCGCTACGCGTGCAGCCGTCGTTCTTGCCACGGTCAAGGGTGACATTCACGACATCGGCAAAAACATCGTAAGGCTGCTGCTGGAAAACTACGGCTTTGCGGTCACCGATCTTGGGCGCGACGTGTCACCCGAACGTATTCTTGAGGAGACGCTCCGTCAAAACGCTCCCATCGTTGGGCTGAGTGCGCTGATGACCACCACCGTGCCTGCCATGGAGGAGACGGTTCGCCTCCTGCACGAGAGAGCACCGCACTGCCGCGTGATGGTTGGCGGCGCCGTGCTGAATCCCGATTACGCCAAGGCCATTGGCGCGGACTACTACGCCAAGGACGCCATGGAGGCCGTCCGCTGTGCGGAGGAGATCGAGCGCTTGCTTGTTTGATGACGCCACGGCGAGGGAAAACACTTGACAGATCGCTTTTTTCTATGCTATAATGAGGACACAAGCCATAAAGGAGGATTTTTCCCATGATCGAGCAATCCTATAAGATCCAGACCAAGCATCGCAATCTCTTTTTGCGTGTGGCCAAGGGACATTTTGCCACCAGCCATAGCCACATCAATTATTACATCGACGTGACCACGCAGAAGACCCGTCTTTCCGAGGCGTCTGCGGTAGCCAGAGAGCTGGTCTCCTACTACAAGAGAACCACCGTTAGATGCTTCTACGTTGTTAGTGATGTTAGCCTTTGTCTTATAAGTTGTTGCGGTAATACCGTAAACAACACCTGCATAAGCGCCACCGAATGTATGTGTGTTATCAATAACAACACCCTTTGAAGT
>JAFNVK010000101.1 GCA_017379815.1 Clostridia bacterium | reverse complement strand
GGCTACCAAAATTTCCGCTAACGGCAACAAATTTCTAAAATGTGCCACTCGCTTATGCGGCTACGCACAAAGTTAAAACGGCGCACAAACCAATGCCTTCTCCTGTGGGAGAAGGGGGACCGCGGCAGCGGTGGATGAGGAGTCGCCACTATCCGCCAACACCCCGTAGGGCGAGGCTTCGAAGAAGTCCACGAGCGGGAGAGGCAGAAACCGGAGCCTGTATTGCAGTACGGGTGCGCGAAAACTCCCCTTGAAGGCACAAAAAAGGAAGCGCGTTGTTCGCACTTCCTTCCATGGGTAGCAATATCTTTTTGGGGGGAGTTTTTGGGGAGCTCGAGGGGTCTTTTTCAAAAGACCCCTCGAAAAAACCGCGCCCCACAACACCGCGTCCTTATTCCCCGTCCTCCTTGGGGAGATAGTCCGAGAGGTCGATCTCGCGCAGCTTGTCGGCGGGGATGCGTCCTTTGGCACGCTCAAAGTACTGCACGTTGTTGCGCAGGAGCATGATCAGGTGGTTGTTGGGCGAGCGTCCTTCGGCGTTTGCCACGTAGAGGAGCTTGCGCAGGAGGTCTTCCTGCATATGTAGGGTAATCTCAGGCTGTTGCTTGGGCATGGATCAGCACCTCCGATCAAAAAGAATGGTCAAGGACGCCGTCGCTTCCGTCCTTTCGTATTTTGCGCTCTGCAAAGCAGGCTCTACCCGATTATAGCATGCCGCGCGGAAAAAGTCAAGGCGACGCCTCAAAAATACTTGACAAAGCGTGCGTTCTGTTATATACTTTAACTAACTGATAAATTTGTTCTCTACGGAAAGGAACGGTGAAGAAAATGAAAGCAGTTATTACCGTTACGGGAAAGGACACGGTCGGCATCATCGCGGACGTGGCCAACGTTTGTGCAAAGCACAACGCCAATATTCTCGACATCACCCAGAGCGTGCTTGGAGAGTATTTTGCCATGATCATGCTTGCAGACATCCAAAGCCTCAGCATTGCGTTTTCGGCGTTCGTGGATCTTCTGTCCGAGCTTGGCGAGAGCCGCGGACTGGTGATCCACACCATGCACGAGGATATTTTTAACACCATGCACCACATCTGAAGGGAGCCTTGACGGATGATCAACACACAGGACGTTCTGGAAACCATCAGCATGATCCGCCAGGAGAACCTGGATATCCGCACCATTACCATGGGCATTTCCCTGTGGGATTGCGTCAGCGAGGATACCGACAGGCTCTGCCAAAGGATCTACGACAAGATCACCAAAAAGGCCGAGCACCTGGTCGCAACGGGAGCCGATATCGAAAAGAAATACGGCATTCCGATCGTCAATAAGCGCGTTTCGGTCACACCCGTTTCGCTTATCGGCGGCACGGCAACGCCCGAGGGCTACGTCAAGATCGCGCACACCCTGCAGCGCGCGGCCGACACGGTGGGCATCAACTTTATCGGCGGCTTCTCCGCCCTCGTGCAGAAGGGCATGACGCCCGGAGCACGCAACATGATCGAAAGCATTCCCGAGGCGCTGGCAACAACGCGCAACGTCTGCTCCTCGGTCAACGTGGCCAGCACCAAGGCAGGCATCAATATGGACGCCATCGCCCTGATGGGCAAGGCCATCAAAAAGACCGCCTACCTCACCCGCGACGAGGGCTCCATCGGCTGTGCAAAGCTGGTGGTCTTCTCCAACGTTCCCGAGGATAACCCCTTTATGGCGGGCGCCTTCTGCGGCATCGGCGAGCCCGACGTGGCCGTCAACGTAGGCGTCAGCGGCCCTGGCGTGGTCGCCTCGGCCATCAAGAGAGCGGGAGACTGCAACCTCTCCGAGCTTGCCGACGTCATCAAAAAGACCGCCTTCAAGATCACGCGCGTCGGTCAGCTCGTGGCAAGCGAGGCGGCAAAGGCGCTCGACGTTCCCTTCGGCATCATCGACCTTTCCCTGGCCCCCACCCCCGCCGTGGGTGACTCGGTGGCCTACATCCTTGAGGAAATGGGCCTTGAGTCCTGCGGTGCGCACGGCACGACCGCGGCTCTTGCTATGCTTAACGACGCCGTCAAGAAGGGCGGCGTGATGGCCTCCTCGCACGTGGGCGGCCTCTCGGGCGCCTTCATTCCCGTCTCGGAGGACGCCGGCATGATCGCCGCCGTGGAGCGGGGCGCGCTTTCTCTGGAAAAGCTGGAGGCCATGACCGCGGTCTGCTCGGTCGGTCTTGACATGATCGCCATTCCCGGCGATACCCCCGAGGAGGTGATCGACGGCATTATTGCCGACGAGATCGCCATCGGCGTGGTGAACACCAAGACCACGGCCGTGCGCGTGATCCCCGCCTACGGCAAGACGGTGGGCGACAGCGTGGACTTCGGCGGTCTACTGGGCCGTGCCCCCGTAATGGATCTCAAGTCCTACTCCCCCGCCAGGTTCATCCGCCGCGGCGGACGCATCCCCGCACCCATTCACAGTCTGAAGAACTAACGAAAGCCTTGCGCGCCTGCCCCCGCTTCAGCGGAGGTAGGCGCGCATTTCGTTTACGGTGCGCTCCTCGTAGGCACAAAGATCCTGCGCCAGGCGCAAAACGTCCTCGTCCACGCTCTTGGCGCGTCCGTCGCGCAGAAGGGAGAGCAGATCGTTGACCCCCATCGTCGCGCCCTCCACCACCATCTCGGCAAGATGCGTGGAGCTGGAATCCTTCATCGCGTTCATCATGGTTCCCCACTTGGCCGAAAGCCGCGTCAGCGCCCCCTCGGATACGGGCTTGACGCCCTCGCGCTCAAGCAGCTTTGCCGTGCGCGAGGCGAAGGCCTCGTAGGCGGCGAGCTGCACGGTGAGGTCACTCTTGAGCGCCTCGTCCTTGACGCGCGGCATCAGATCCAGAATGGCGTCCTCCGCCATCTTGATATTCTTGTAGACCCCCTGCAGGATCTCCTCGGTTGCCCGTGTTACGGTTGCTTGTTCCATGGTTTCTCCTTTCCTTGATCGCCCGAATACGAAAAAAGCGATACGGCCTTAGTCTTTGCCGTATCGCTTTTCTTTATGCACGCAAGGGCGGGATCACGAACGGATCTTCTGCTTGCGGACGTCGGTGCCGTAAAACGGAACCAGGAGATATTCGCCCATGAGGCGGCTGGTGATGCGGTCGCTGTACGCGCGGCGCAGCTCCTGCGAGGTCAGGTTGGTGCTGATGACGGTGGGCTTTTGCAGGTTCAGACGCGTGTTGATGACGTGGTAGAGGCAGGAGAGGGTGAACTGGTTGACCACCTCGGTGCCAAGGTCATCGATGATGAGCAGGTCGCACGCCGTATAGCGCGCAGTGTTGTCGCCGTCGCCTGCGACGGCACCGTTGCCAAAGCGTCTTTCCTCAAAATCCGAGAGCATTCCCACGGCGCTGTTGTAGAAGACGTCGTAGCCCTTCTCGATGACGCGGCGTGCCACGGCGGTGGAGAGATGCGTTTTGCCAAGACCCGTTCCGCCAAGGAAGAGCAGGCTTGGCATCTTCTTCTCGCCCTCGAGCGAAAAGCCGTCGGCGTAATCGCGGACGGTGCGCAGATTGCGCGTCATGATCTCCTCCTCGCGCGCGTCACCGCGGTAGAACGCCAAGGAGAAATTGTCGAAGGACTGCGTGCGCATCAGCGAGGAAAGTCCAGAGGACGCCATGCCCGCCTCGACCAGGCGCATACGCATACAGGAGCACATTTTGATGCCCACGTAGCCGCTGTCACGGCACTTGTCGCACTCGTAGTGCGGCTCGCTGTAATCGGCGGGATAGCCGTGGCGACGTAAAAGCTCGGCGCGAACGCGGCAGATCTCCTCGTTCTCGCGGCGGAGCGCCTCGATGCCCTCCTCGGCACTCTCCCCCTGCAGGGCGGACTGCATGATGCGCAGACCGAATTTGCCGAGGCGTCCGTCGATCTCCCTCAGCTCGGGGATCTCGCGATACAGCTCCTCGCGGCGAAGCTCGGCCTCCTCCTGTGCACGAAACGCCTTGGTCTCGTACTCGGTGCGGATGCGCTTATAGTTTTCCTGATTGTATCCCATACTCATTTGCCTCCCGTCTCTCGGTCGCTCTGCTGAAAGCTTCTCTGCAGTGCGGCCTCAAAGAAATCGTCGGTATCAAAGCTGTTGCCAAGCGAGGGTCTTCCCAAATTGGTTTTCTCACCCGTTCCGCGCTTTCCGGTCTTTTCGTTCCTTCCGTTCCTTCCGCCCTTTTGGCGTCCCTGTCCTCTTGCGCCGTCCGCGTCGCCCGCAGACGCCTCGATGCTCGCGCGGATCTCCTCCTCATTTCGCAATCCCTCGGCGTTCCAGCGCTCCAGGATCGCGTTGGCATAGGGCAAGGATGGCTCACCCGTGGCGTTGACCGTCAGCTCGTAGGCCAGACGAATGATGCCCACGTCATAGCCGAAATCCCTCCATGCACGCAGCATCTTCGTCTCGCGCTCGGTCAGGGCGCGGCTCTTCATGCCGAAGAGCGTGCGGATCTCGCCCTCAACGCTATGTAGCTCCTCAAGCACGCGGATCTCCTCCTCCATCGCCGCAGGCTCGGTGATGCCGCGATCGACCAGGGAGTAGGCGTACTTTTCAATGGCGCGCAGATTGGTCTTGCCGATGCGCTTGCAGTGCGCAAGAAGAAGCAGAATGCTCTCCTCGCTAAGGGAAAGATAATCCAGCATACCGACGAGGATATTCAGCTCGCTCGGATTGAAGAGCTTGCCCAGGATCCTCTGTGCCTCGTCCACGAGGACACGTACCGAGGCGCGTGCCTCCAGAAGATCGGCCAGCTCGGTCGAGGTATACGCAGGCAGCTCGTCCGCACGGCGGAGAAGCGTGCGCGCAGGCTTTGCCGGCTTCTTCTCCTCGCTTTGCGGAGAAGCCTCGGCCGATGCCATGGCGGGGATAGCCTCGCCCTCGCCCTCGACGAGGATCGCACCCGCCTCCTGCCAGAAGCGAATGGCGGCGCGCGCCTCGTCTGCGGTGCAATCGGCAAGCTTTGCCAGCTGGCGCACCTTGCGCAAAAGAGACGTGTCGGACGCAAGCCAGAGCAGAACGCGCAGCTGTACGCCGTCCGCTCCCGCATTCAGGATCGACGCGGGAAGCACCAGGACCTCTTGTTGATAGTTAAACCTCATATCTGCCTCTTTCGGGACGGGGAGCGTGTG
>JAFNVK010000100.1 GCA_017379815.1 Clostridia bacterium | reverse complement strand
CGGCGTTTGCACCATGCCAAACCTCGATCCCGTGCCCGATTCTCCCGAGCATCTCGCCCCCCAGCTCGAGGCCATACGCCAGGGCGCGCTGATCGACGTTCGCCCCTTGGGTGCCATCACAAAGGAAGAGCGCGGCGAGGCGCTTGCCGACATGGAGGCACTCGCACCTCTCGTGGCCGGCTTTTCGGACGACGGTCGCGGCGTGCAATCCGAGGAGATGATGGAGGCCGCCATGAAGGAGGCCAAGCGCCTCGGCAAGATCATCGTCGCCCACTGCGAGGACGATCTTCTCCGAAACGGCGGCTACATTCACGACGGCGAATACGCCAAGGCGCACGGACACAAGGGCATCTCCTCCGAGAGTGAATGGAGGCCCATCGCGCGCGACCTGGAATTGGTCCGCAAAACGGGATGCGCCTACCACGTTTGCCACGTCTCCACCAAGGAGAGCGTTGAGCTGATCCGCCGGGCCAAGGCCGAGGGGCTTGACGTCACCTGTGAGACCGCGCCGCACTACCTGCTTCTTGATGAGACGCATCTGCAGGAGCACGGACGGTTTAAGATGAATCCGCCGCTGAGGTCCCCTGCCGACCGCGAGGCCCTGATCGAAGGCATTCTCGACGGCACGGTCGATATGATCGCCACCGACCACGCACCGCACGCGGCAGATGAAAAAGCCCGTGGGCTTGCAGGAAGCGCGATGGGCGTTGTGGGACTGGAAACCGCCTTCCCCGCGCTTTACACCGGTTTGGCAAGGACCGGCATCCTCCCCTTAGAAAAGCTGATCGCCTGCCTCTCGGACAACCCGAGACGGCGCTTCGGCTTCCCCTTGGGACGCGACTTCTCGGTCTGGGATCTCTCGACCACGGAAAAGGTCGACCCCAACACCTTCCTCTCCATGGGAAGATCCACCCCCTTTGAGGGCATGGAGCTGTTCGGCAAAAATCTGCTGACCGTCAAGGACGGCCGCATCGTCTATTCGTCATCTACACTCGCATAAACTACGGAGGAAACAACCATGGCTAAAAGAAAAGACCTCAAAAAGATTCTCATCATCGGCTCGGGCCCCATCATCATCGGCCAGGCCGCAGAATTTGACTACGCCGGAACGCAGGCCTGCCTGGCCCTCAAGGAGGAGGGCTACGAGGTGGTCCTCGTGAACTCCAACCCCGCCACCATCATGACCGATACCGCTATTGCCGACAAGGTCTATATGGAGCCGCTGACGCTGGAATACGTGGCCAAGATCCTCCGCTACGAGCGCCCCGACGCCATTGTTCCCGGCATCGGCGGACAGACCGGCCTGAACCTCGCCATGCAGCTCGAGAAGAAGGGCATTCTCAAGGAGTGCCACGTGGAGCTGCTCGGCACCAGCAGCTCGAGCCTTGAGAGAGCCGAGGACCGCGAGCTCTTCAAGGAGCTTTGCCAGTCCATCGGAGAGCCCACCATTCCCTCCGAGATCACCTACGACCTCGAGCAGGCCAAGGAGGCGGCAGCCCGCATCGGCTATCCCGTTGTCCTGCGCCCTGCCTTTACCCTTGGCGGAACGGGCGGCGGCTTTGCCAACAACGAGGAGGAGCTGGTCAACATCGGCATCAACGCCTTCAAGCTCTCCCCCGTGCATCAGGTGCTGATCGAGAAGAGCGTTAAGGGATACAAGGAGATCGAGTTTGAGGTCATGCGTGACTCCACCGACCGCGCCATCACCATCTGCGGCATGGAAAACGTTGACCCCGTCGGCGTCCACACGGGAGACTCCGTGGTCGTCGCCCCCATTCTCTCCCTGAACGATCACGATCTGAAGATGCTCAACGACAGCGCCATCAAGATCATCCGCGAGCTCAAGATCGAGGGCGGCTGCAACGTGCAGTTCGCACTCAACCCCTATACCAGCGAATACTACCTCATCGAGGTCAATCCCCGCGTATCGCGCTCCTCCGCGCTTGCCTCCAAGGCGAGCGGCTACCCCATCGCCCGCATCACCGCAAAAATCGCGGTGGGTATGTCTCTGGACGAGATCCCGATCGCCAATACCACCGCCGCAACCGAGCCCCGTCTTGACTACGTTGTGGCCAAGTTCCCCCGCTTCCCCTTCGACAAGTTCACCTCCGCCTCCAACGTCCTTGGCACGCAGATGAAGGCCACGGGCGAGGTCATGGGCATTGGCTCAAACCTCTCCGAGTGTATGCTCAAGTCGGTGCGCTCGCTGGAGATCGGCGTATGCCACCTGTGGATGGCCAAGTTTGAGGGAATGAGCCGCGAGGAGCTCTTCGACTACCTCAAGCAGTGCCGCGACGACTCCATCTTCGCCGTGACGCAGCTCTTGCGCCTGGGCGTCTCGGTGGACGAGCTGCACAAGGCAACCATGATCACTCCCCTCTTCCTCGAGACCATGAAGGACATCACCGACATGGAAAAGCGCCTCGCCGCCTCCCCCAAGGATAAGGCTCTGCTTGCCGAGGCAAAGAAGATGGGCTTCTGCGACAAGTTCATTGCAAAGCTCTGGGGCTGCGCCGAGCTTGACGTTTGTGCCCTGCGCAAGGAAAACGGCATTACCCCCGTCTTCCGCATGGTCGATACCCTGCACGCAGGCGCGTATACCCCCTATTTCTACTCCTCCTACACGGGAGAGAACGATTCCATCCTCACCGACCGCAAGAAGGCCGTGGTGCTTGGCGCAGGCCCGATCCGCATCGGACAGGGCGTGGAGTTTGACTATTCCACCGTCCACGCCGTGACCACCATCAAGAAGAGCGGCTACGAGGCCATCATCATCAACAACAACCCCGAGACGGTCTCCACCGACTACACCACCAGCGACAAGCTCTACTTTGAGCCCCTCACTCCCGAGGACGTGATGAGCATTCTCGACTTTGAGTGCCCCGACGGCGTGATCGCCTCGCTCGGCGGTCAGACCGCCATCAACCTGGCCGAGCCCCTGATGAAGCGCGGCGCCAAGCTGATCGGCACCGACTGCGCCGCCATTGACCGCGCGGAGAACCGTGACCTCTTTGAAAAGACGCTCGAGGAGCTGAACATTCCCCAGCCTCAGGGCAAAGCCGTGACCAATATCGAGGACGGCGTTCAGGCGGCCGCCTCCATCGGCTATCCCGTTCTGGTGCGCCCCAGCTTCGTGCTTGGCGGACGTGCCATGCAGATCGTAGCCAACGAAAAGCAGCTCCGCCACTACCTCAAGACCGCCGTTGAGATCGACGAGGACCGTCCCGTTCTCGTGGACAAGTATATCATCGGCAAGGAGGTCGAGGTGGACGCCATCTGCGACGGCATCGACGTCTTCGTTCCCGGCATCATGGAGCTGGTCGAGCGCACGGGTATCCACTCGGGCGACTCCATCAGCGTTTATCCCTCCTTCAGCATCTCGGACAAGGTCAAGGGCACCATTCTCCAGTATGCCAAGAAGCTCGGCCTTGCCATCGGCATCGTGGGCCTTTACAACATCCAGTTCATCGTGGACCAGGACGAGAAGGTCTATATCATCGAGGTCAATCCGCGCTCCTCGCGCACCGTTCCCTTCCTCTCCAAGGCCACGGGCTACAGCCTTGCCGACATCGCCACCGAGGTGATCATGGGCAAGAGCCTCAAGGAGCAGGGCATCTTCGGCATCTACCCCGAGGAGAAGAAGAGATGGTACGTCAAGGCGCCCGTATTCTCCTTCAACAAGATCACCGGCCTTGACGCTTATCTCTCCCCCGAAATGAAATCCACGGGTGAGGCCATCGGCTACGACGACCGCCTCGACCGCGCACTCTACAAGGCACTCCAGGCATCCGGCATGGAACTGCAGAACTACGGCACGATCCTCGCCTCCATCGCTGACCGCGACAAGGAGGAGGCTCTGCCGCTGATCCGCCGCTTCTACAACATGGGCTTCAACATCGAAGCGACCCGCGGCACCGCACGCTTCCTGAAGGAGCATGGCATCCGTACCCGCGCAAAGATGAAGCTGAGCGACGGCAGCGATGAAATCCTCGAAGGTATCCGCAAGGGCTTTGTGACTTACGTCATCAACACCCGTGAATACGATTCCTCCAACGAGGTTTCCGACGGTTACGAAATCCGCCGCTGCGCTTCTGAAAACAACATTCAGGTCTTCACGGCT
>JAFNVK010000099.1 GCA_017379815.1 Clostridia bacterium | reverse complement strand
GCAACGCCGAAAGGGAGCTTGCGGCGGGTGCTTCTTGCCACGTTCTTGAAATTGACGAAGATGCCCTGTGCGGTCTCGGGGCGCAGGTAGACGGTGTTGGTCGAGTCCTCGGTGACGCCGATGAAGGTCTTGAACATCAGGTTGAACTTCTTGATGTCGGCAAAATCGTGGCTGCCGCACTGGGGGCAGGCGATGCCCTTTTCCTTAATGTAGGAGGCCATCTCCTCAAAGCTCCAGGCGGCGGGGTTGTCGTTCAGGCCGTTCTGGAAGGCGTAGTCCTCGATCAGCTTGTCGGCTCTGTGGCGCATCTTGCACTGCTTGCAGTCCATCAAAGGGTCGGAAAAGCCGCCCACGTGTCCGGAGGCGACCCACGCCTCGGGGTTCATGATGATGGCACTGTCAAGGCCGACGTTGTATCTGCTCTCCTGGACGAATTTCTTCCACCAGGCGCGCTTGACATTGTTTTTGAACTCAACGCCAAGAGGGCCGTAGTCCCAGGAGTTGGCAAGGCCGCCGTAGATCTCCGAGCCGGGGAAGATAAAGCCGCGCGTTTTGCAAAGCGCAACGATCTTGTCCATTGTTTTTTCGGAATTGTTCATGGTCATTCTCCTCTATCTTTTACGTTGTTTACTATTCTACCATTTTTTTCTGCCCGTGTCAAGCGTTTTCCGCAATTTCGGTGCGCTTTTGAAGGAAGGAGGGAGGGGCTTTCTTTGCGTCCGACGCGCAGATCAGTCGGCGTCGATCACGAAGTCCACGCAGGCGCGGCTTGCGCGCACGGGGCGCATAAATTGGCCGACCGCCACGTGGTCGGGATGCACGCGGTAGGTCTCCAGATCCTCAAGCGAATCAAAGTCCGTGATCAGCACGAGGTGCCAGTTGTCCTGCGGTGCGCCCTCGGCGTTAAGGGCAACGGAGGAGGCGCGGATCTGGGGAATGGCTTTGGGCAGAGCCTCGAGCATGGATTTGGCGATGGCGAGGTTTTCCTCGCGCGTGCGGCCCTCGGCCTCCTCGAGGAATTCAAACATACAAACGTGACGGATCATGGTAAAGCTCCTTTACAGATTGGATTTCGTTATCGGTATTGTACTCCAAATGCGCGGAAAAGTCAAGGCGTTTTTACAAAAGAAGAGGACAAGGCGTGCTTTCTTCTTGACAAGCCATCCGCTTTGCGCTATAATTGAGAAAAGGATCACCGAAGGGAGGAAAGAGGCATGAGCGCAAAACGGAAAAAGAAGCGTAAAGCCCCCATGGACGGACGCGTTGCGAAAAAAGGCGTATCCGTTGGCAAAAGGGGCGATTGGCGTTCCACGCAGACGCTTGAGCGCGTGATCTGCCGCTTGATCGCGGCATGGTGTGCCTTTGCCGCCGCGCTGACCCTTGTGCGGGAGGATTTTTGGGAGATCACCTTTGCCAAGGATCTTTCTCTCACTCTGCCCCTGCTCGTCACCGCTCTGGTGTTCGTCCTGTTGACGGGTCTCTCCCTGCTTTTGCGCCGCTATCCGACCGACGCCCTTTTCCTGCTGCTCTTTTCTACGGTGTGCGTTTTCCGTTGGCTTCTCGGCTATGGGGAAGGGGACGCCGAGCAGAGGCTGCTCTTTTGCCTTGGTGTGATCGCCGTTTACGCCTTGTTCGTGCTGTACGCGATGAAAAGGCTGCTTCCGCTTTTGCGCTTTTTCCGCGCGGAAGGAAGGACGGTATGGATCTGTGCAGGCATCGGTGCGCTTGCGGCCTTTGCCATTCTGTCGGCGATCTCCTGCCTGCGCTACAAGACCTTCTCCACGCCGAATTTCGATTTTGGGATCTTTACCAATATGTTCCACCATATGCGCAAGACGGGGCTTCCCCTCGTTACCTGCGAGCGTGACGCTCTGCTCTCGCATTTTGCGGTGCATATCTCGCCCATCTACTATCTGCTCCTGCCCTTTTACCTGATCTTCCCCTCGCCCTTGACGCTGCAGATCGGGCAGGCGGCGGT
Source organism: Clostridia bacterium (assembly GCA_017379815.1). GTDB lineage: Bacteria > Bacillota > Clostridia > Oscillospirales > CAG-272 > UMGS1865. The sequence continues at coordinate 720 of JAFNVK010000099.1, read as the reverse complement.
GCTGATGCTCGGCGTGATCCCCGTGGTCCTTCTGGCAAGGCATTATCGTCTTTCCCCACGGGTGCAGATCCTTCTGGCTCTGCTCTATTGCTTCTATCCCGTTCTTTCCACGGGCTGCTTCTACGACATTCACGAGAACTGCTTTTTGCCCCTTTGCCTGCTCTGGACCTTCTACTTTTTTGAGAAGGAAAAGCCGATCCCGATGTATATCGCGGCCATCTGCGTGCTGGCGGTCAAGGAGGATGCGGCGATCTATCTGTTGCTCTTTGCCGCCTATATGATCCTCGGACGGAAAAAATACCTTCACGGAGCGGCGCTTGCCCTGCTTTCGGCCGCCTACTTCCTTCTGGCCACGCACCTGATCAACACGGTGGGCGACGGCGTGCTGAACAACCGCTTTGACAACCTCATCGCACCGGGCGAGGAGGGGCTTGGCGGCATTCTGCAGCTGGCCGCGACAAACCCCGGATATCTTCTGACGCAGCTCTTTACCGAAAAAGAGAGCGGCTGGGGCAAGATCGCGTATCTCTTGCAGATGCTTCTCCCTATGTCCTTCCTGCCGCTTCTGACGAAGAAGCCCTCGCGTTGGATATTGCTCTCCCCTCTGCTCATCAGCCTGCTTTCGCACTACGTGTATCTGTACGACGTGGGCTTTCAGTACCATTTCGGCACGGCGGCCTTCCTCTTTTACGCCGCGATCGGCAATCTGCCCGCGATCCG
>JAFNVK010000098.1 GCA_017379815.1 Clostridia bacterium | reverse complement strand
CCGCCTGCCTGCGTCGGGCAAGACCTGACGAGCCCTTTGATCTGGTCTTTCTGGATCCCCCTTACGCCAAGGGGCTGATCCCCGACGCGCTGCGCTTACTTACGGCACGCGGCCTTCTGGCCGAGAACGCCACGCTGGTCTGCGAGAGCGCTCATTCCGACGACGTCTTTTCGGGAGACACGACGCTTGCCTCGCGCTTCACGGTCCTCAAGCAGGTGCGCTACGGGGTTGCCTGCGTCACCTTGCTCCGCTATGACGGAGAGGGAGGTGCCGCATGAGCCTTGCGATCCTGCCGGGAAGCTTTGATCCCATGACGCTTGGCCATCGCGCACTTGCTTTCGAGGTGGCGGAGCAATACGACGAGGTCGTGGTGGCCGTGATGATCAACCGCGACAAGACCTACTGGCTCTCTCTTGAGGAGCGCGTTCGGGTCGCCGAGCTTACGCTTCGGGGACTTCCCAACGTTCGCGTGATCTCGGACGGGGGAATGCTGATCGATCTGTTTGACCGCCTCGGTGCGGACGCCGTCTGCAAGGGCTGGCGAAACAAGACAGATCTTGCGTATGAGGAGAGAATGGCCGAATGGAACCGCGCGCACAATCCGCGCTTTGTCACAAGGCTCTTCCGTGCCAAGGAGGAGTGGGCGGATTGCAGCTCGACGCGCGTGCGTGAGCTTTTGCAAGCGGGTGGCGACCCCTCGCCGCTTCTTGCCCCCGATGCATATTTCTATCTCAGAGAGAAACAATACGGATAAAGGAGGACACGGGTATGCGATTTCCCCGGTCGAATCATTCTTTCCTTTGGCAGACGCTCGTTCTTGCCCTGTTCGGGGTGGGAGCCGGGGTTCTTCTGATCGCCCTGCCTGCCGATCTTCTTCTGCGTGTGGCCTTTGTGATCGTGGGCGCGCTGACGGTGCTGACGCAGATCCCGGGCATTCTTTCGGGCCTTTTGCATCTTTCCGAGCGCGGAGGAAAGCTTTTGCTCCTCTCCTCGCTGATCTCGACCGTGCTTGGCTTTTTGATGATCTTTTATCATTCCGCGCTGTTGTCGGTCCTGCTCGGTGTGTATCTGATCGTCCTGCCTCTGCTTTTTGTCCTGACCGACACGGACAAGAGCGCGCGCCTGCAGAAGGAGCTGCCCCGCATGATCCTCGGTGTCGTTCTGGTGCTGATCGGCCCTGCCGCCGCTCTGGATCTGCTCTTTGACGTGGCGGGCTGGGTGATCCTTGTGCTGACGCTGGTCTATACCGCCGTCACGCTGCTTGCCGCAAGACGCCGTGCAGAGCGCGCACACGTTGCGGGCAACCGCATTTTTGCGGACACCGACGGCGACGGCAGCATTGATACCGTGTATCTCGATACGACGGGAGACGGCCGTGCGGACACGGCAACCGATTACAGAGAGAATGGAAAATCATGAATCGATATAAAAAATTAGCGTCCAATACCGTGATCCTCGGCATCGGAACCTTTGGCTCAAAGCTTCTGGTCTTTTTGCTGATGCCCTTTTATACGGCCATGCTCTCCACCGCGGAGTACAGTACGGCCGAGCTGATCACGAGTACGGCAAATTTGCTGATCCCCGTGGCCTGTGTGGGCATCAGCCAAGGGATCTTCCGCTTTGCGGCGGACCGCGAGAGCGACAAGGAGGCGGTCTTCTCCTCCTCCGTGGCCCTTCTGCTCGGCGGAAGTGCAGGCTTTTTGCTCCTGTCGCCTCTTTTGACGCTTGCGGACTATTTTACGGGCTATACCGTCCTGATCGTGGCCTACGTTCTGTCGGCGAATTTGCAGGCGGTCTGCGCGCAGTACGTCCGCGCGGTGGATCGCACGCGCCTCTTTGCTCTGCAGGGAACCTTCAACACGCTGGTGACGGTGGGATGCAATATTCTCTTCCTCGCGGTTTTTGAGCTTGGCGTCACGGGCTACGTGCTGTCGGTCATCGTCGGCAACCTTCTTACCACGCTTCTCCTGATCCTCACGGCAAGGCTGTGGAGGGTCTTCCGTCCGTCACGGATCAAAAAGGAGCTGATCCTGCAGCTGCTCCGCTTCAGCCTCCCCCTGATCCCCACCACGGTTTGCTGGCTGATCACCGATCTCTCGGATCGCTATATGGTCACCTATTTCTGGGGGGACAGCGTCAACGGCGTTTACTCGGCGGCCTATAAGCTTCCCACGGTGGTCAACCTGGTTGCGGGCATCTTCCTGCAGGCCTGGCAGTTTTCGGCAGTGGCCGAATCCGCAGACCAAAAGACCTGCTCCGCCTTTTATTCCAAGGTGTTCGGCGGCTTTTTGGCAGTCATCTCGATCGGAAGCGCGGGATTGATCCTTAGCTCGGAGCTTTTGTCCGAGCTGCTGCTCAACTCGGCTTATCACGGGGCGAAGACCTATATTCCCACTCTGCTTTGCGCGGTGGCGGTGGAGGCCGCGGTCTCCTTCCTGGCCTCAGTCTATCTCGTGCGGAAGAAGAGCATGCACTCCTTCCTGACGGCCGTTCTCGGAACGCTTCTGAACGTTTTGCTGAATCTGCTCCTGATCCCGCGCATGGGTGCTCTCGGCGCGGCGGTCGCCACGCTTGCGGCATACTGTGCCGTGCTGGCCGTCCGCATGATCGACGTGCCACGCATCCTGCCGTTTCGTCTGCATTTGCCAAGGCTTTTGGCAAGCCTTACGCTTCTCTTTGCCTCGGCGGCTTTTATGACGGCGGACGGCGCGTGGCGGTATATTCCCGTGAGCCTTCTGACGCTGGCGATCGCGGCGATCAACGCGCCCGATCTTCTGCGCAGCGCGCGCCAGATCCTGCGCCGCGAGAAGGTGGAGCCTGCCTCCGTAGATACGGAAAACTAAGAAAAACGAAAAAAAGAGACCCGTCTCGATGCTTGAGACGGGTCGTTTTTTGTTTATACGGTGGGCAAAAGAGCATCCTTTTCGTCCAACAGGATCTCTTTTTCCGAGAAGGGAATTCGCTCACCCTCGATAAGCTGGTAGGTCTCGTGGCCCTTGCCGGCAAGGACGAGGAAGTCTCCCTCGCGGCAGAGGCGCACGGCCTCGCGAATGGCCTGCTCGCGGTCGGGAATGGCAAAGTAGGGGGTACGCGTGCCGAGGAAGGCAGAGGAGATCTCAAAGATGATCTTCATGGGATCCTCGCGCCCGGGGTTGTCCGCGGTCAGCACGCAGAGATCGGCAAGCTCGGCGGCCGCCTCACCCAGCTGTACGCGGCGGAGCTGTGTGCGCTCACCGACCGAGCCAAAGAGGCAGATCAGACGGCGGGGCTCGTAGGCGCGCAGGTCGGAGAGAAGACGCCGCAGGCTCTCGCCGTTGTGGGCGTAGTCCAAAATCGCGGTTGCTCCCGAGGGCAGGGGAATGCACTCGGCACGTCCCTTGACGCTTGCCCCGCGAAGGGCGGCGCAGGCTTTCTCCAGAGGAATGCCGAAGGATGCCGTGGCCGTGGCGATGGCGAGCAGGGCGTTCTCCACCTGCGTCGAGCCGAGCAGGGGAAGCTCGCAGAGCGCTTTCTTTTTGCCCGCGTGAACGGCAAAGGAGATGCCAAGGCGTCCGTCCTCTCTCCAGAGCGAGAGACCGTCGGCGTAGAGGTCGGCGGAGGGATCCTCACAGGAGCAGGAGAGCCTTTGCTTGATGGCGCAGCCCTCAAGCACCTCGTCGGCGTGGGGGGCGTCCTTACTGTAAAGCAGACGCGCGGCGGAAAATTCGGTGAACAGTCTCCGCTTTGCGGCGATGTAATGCGCAAGGTCGGGATGCTCCGTGGG
>JAFNVK010000097.1 GCA_017379815.1 Clostridia bacterium | reverse complement strand
ACGATCCCGCCTACATCGAGCGCTTCATCATCGAGTGCAACAAAGGAGTGCTTACGCACAGGCTGTCCTATCCCGCAGGCTTTTTGGCGATGCTCACCCTGCCGAACGTTTGCGCGTGGACCATCGCGCTCCCCGTGGCGCTGGTCAATCTCTATCTCAACATTCTGCCCACGCTGGTCCTGCGCTACAACACGCCCATGCTTCAGGGGATCTTAAAGCGTCTGCGCCGTCGGGCAAAATAAAATCACGGCTTTTTCAAGGCAACGCCATTTGCGCGTTGCCTTTTTGTTTGCCCGAGAAAGGAACACCTCCCCGCGCGACCGCATGGCCGCGCGGGGAGGTGAATGCTTTTCGGAAGATGCATTGGCTTTTCTTCGATCACTTTTTTTCGGGGGATTGTAAATAATGCTAAAAAGCGTGAGGATTTTCTCTTGCATCTCCCCTCTGGGGTGTGCTATAATAGAGGAGATCAAGCAACTACGTCAAAAGGAGGAGCTTCTCATGGACTATCGCCCCGATCTGATCGCGCTCGGCAGGGAGGCCCGCTTTGCTGCGCCGATGTACGCCTTGATCCTGCTCAAGGCGTCTGCTGTTTCCTGCACGTTGTCCGACGTGCGTTGCTATCTGGACGGCCACTACCTGCTTTGCCTGAACGATGCAGATCAACTGACGATCCACGCAGGGCAGTATGACCTGCTCAATTTTGGGTTTCTGCCGTTTTTCTACAACGTCAATCTCAGCCGCGACGTCATTGTTGGCGCGGACTACTCCGACCTGCGTGTGCGCCACGGGTATCCCGACTTTCATTTGTTCCACACGAGGGACGAGGCGTTTTGCGGCATCGTCCGCCTGCGACTTGAGGAGTATGAGGTCCTGCGCGGACACTTTATCCGTGCAGGAGAGTACATTGAAGCGCGCGAGACGGACGGACTGTGGTCCTGCCACACGCGCTCGGAGCTGATCTCCATTCTTCGGGTGGCGGAAAGCTGCTACCTCGGCGAGAGCTCCCACGGCGAGTCCTCCGAAATGGGGCAGGCGATCCTGCGCTACGTGCGAAGCCATATTGACGCATCCCTTTCTTTACCGGAATTGAGTCAGCGCTTTCGGACGAACCGAACCACCTTGACCCGATGCATCAAGGCGCTGACCGGTCTTACTCCCGCCCAATATATTTTGGAGGAGCGACTGAATCAAAGCCGTCCGGATCTGTTATTCACCGGGCTTTCTATTGAGGAGATCGCGCTGAAATACGGATTTTCGGGAGAGAATTACTATATCCGCGCTTTTCGAAAGCGGTTTGGCAAATCCCCGTTGCAATACCGCCTGGAGGGGCGCGCCGCAAGGCCGACCTACGCGAAGGAATAAGAAAAGCCTCGGCCGATTTCCGGCGAGCAGCCTCTTCCGAAAGGAATTGCCGATTGTGCTAAAAGCATTGCGGATTGTGACTTGACGCAAAGCCACGGAAGCCTTTATAATAAAGGTGCATTCAATCCCCGGTTGAATCGGATTCAACTACCGCGTTATTGACACGCTTGTGTTTTGGATGTTATACTGAACGTACCGAAATAAGGAGAGATTTGCCATGAAAAAAACAGAGATTGCCCGTGAGGGAAATGCCCGTCACCTGAAGTATTTTTGCGGAGATGACAATCTGCGCTCTGCCGGAGCCATTATGATGGCGACCAGCGGAATTCTGTTCCTGTGGAACTGGTTTATCTGGTTCTTCGTCCTGTTTTCTATATTGATGTTCATTCTTTTTCCGGTAGGACTTGTATTGTTTATTCTCGGTTCGATCGGAAGAACGGCAGACGAGGACATCGACAAGATCATCGCCACGCTTTCCGCGGCGGCGGACGTTGACCGCGAAAAGGATGCGGCGCTTCTTCGTCGGCTTCGCCAGAGGCCCTTGCCGCAGACCGTGTCGGGCTACGATTATTCGGACGACCTGATGTTCCGCAAGACCAAGAACAACGTCGTTCGCTCCGAGATCTATTACAAGGCGACCCTGCTCCCCCTTGAGGACGCGCTTTGCGTTCTGTCTGCCAAGGTGAATATCCCTTGCGAGACGGTAGAGAAGGGGATGCTGGAGCTTCCGTACGAGGACATCGAGGATATGCGCGTGGTGTCCGAGCGGAGGACGATCCGCTTTTTGAAGCGCAGCTTTTCGGTGCTGGATAGCCGCCTGGAGATCTTCGCCAACGGGAAGAAGCTCCTGTCGCTCCCGGTCAAGGAGAGCGCGGCGCTCGATGAGTTTGTCGAGGAGCTGAAGGTGCGGAAGACTAAGGAAATGAAAAAAGAAGCGGCCGAACCGTGTGCGGCCGCTTCTTTTTGCGGGGAAACGCAGCAGAATCTGAACTGAAACGCGCACGATCGTGCGGTGCTATGCCAAAGATTCTGCCGGTGCGCGTTCCGGCACAATTCTCGCACGCGAGAATTTGCACAGCTCGATTCGTCCCATATCGCGAACGACAAAAAAGAGGATCGCCGAAGCGATCCTCTTTTTTGTCGTTGGTGACCCGTAGCAGAATCGAACTGCTGTTACCGCCGTGAAAGGGCGGTGTCTTAACCGCTTGACCAACGGGCCCCTTATGAACAGTTATCCGCCATAGCAATTTATGGCGGATAACCTATGGTAGCGGGAATTGGACTTGAACCCATGACCTACCGGGTATGAACCGGTTGCTCTAGCCAACTGAGCTATCCCGCCAAACGACCAACGCTCGT
>JAFNVK010000013.1 GCA_017379815.1 Clostridia bacterium | reverse complement strand
TTTCATCGAAAACACCTCCAAAAATAAAGTAACCGCACGGAATCTCCGTGCGGTCAATGTAGAGGTGCCAAAAACAGCACACCTTATCTGCAATCTTCCTACGCCGGTATTATCCGTATCAGGTTAAAGGGTTCGGCATTCACCGTCTCAGCCGTCCGTGGACAGCACCCCTGATTCTATGCGGTTCGGCGTTATTATAGCACGCTTTTGGCGCGTTGTCAAGAGGAATGGCAAAAAAAGTCGACGGTCTGCCAAGGCCGACCGCCGACGGGGGATCAATAGTAGTAGTTGATGCCGATCTTCTTCATGGAGGGAACGGAGGCAAGCACCTTCTCGTCAATGGCGATGTCGGCGTAATGCGTCTCGCACAGCTCAAAGAACATCTTTTCCACCAGGGAGGAATTGAAATTGGAGAACCACACCTCGTTTTCGGCATTGGCGTAGGCCTTTTCGGTGGGGGCGTACTTCATCAGAATGTGGTAGCCCACGCTCGATTTGACCATCATCATCTGTCCGTCCTCCATGGTCTGCAGGGCGTCCACGATGGTTTGCAGGTATTCGTATTCCTCGCCGCCTGCGAGATAGTCGGTGTCGGTGCGCAGGTAGTAGCCGTCGGTGTAAAGCTCGTTTTTGATGCCCTGCTTGACCAGCTCTCCCTGCTTCTTTTCGATCTCGGCCTCAAACTCCTCGGCGGAGAGCCCCTGCATGGAGGCAAAGGTCTCGTCGGCCTTTTTCTTCAGAGCCTCCAGCTCCTCGGAGGTCATGGACTTGGTCTGGTAGATGCCGTTCTCCGAGACGATGGCGCGAGGCGCGCCGTAGGTGGTGTTGTAGGCGATCTTTTTGCAGGTGGCGTCGGTGTAATAGATCACGTCGCCCTTCTTGTCGGTCAGGGGCTTGCCCTCACTGTCGGTCTTGGTAAAGCCGGTATGCACGTCGTAGTAGATATGCTCGATCTGCTCGGTCTCGGTGTGGTAGTAGATCACGTCACCGTTGACGTCGGTCTCGTAGCGGTAGTGGTAGGCCTCCAGGAAATACTGATGGAAGTGCACGTAGTTTTCCTCGAGGTACTCCATCTTGATGTTGTCGCCGATCAGCGAGGCGTTCTCGCCGTAAAGCTCCTTTTGCACAAGCTCTACCTTTGCGCTCATGAGGTAGGCCTCGCGCAGAAGCTCGTAGTTGACGCCGTAGGCGGAAAGGATCTGGTTGAGCTTGTTCTTCGAGCCGTCGGCATCGGTCAGGAGCAGCTCGCCCAGCTGATCGTCGATCGCGGCCACGGTGGAGGCAGGGAGCGAGAGCCCCATGGACTCAAAGAGATAGAGGCCGACGAGATAGGATTTGCAGTTCTCCAGGACCTGGGAGCGGTAGAAGCTGTCCAGCGTTTCCGTGGGACGGCCCTCCATTTTTTCGATATAGTCCCAGAATTTGTCCTGATCTGCCGTAAAGCCGCCCGCAGAGGTCTTGAGGAAGCAGAGCGTTCCCTTGATGCGGGAGAGCATCAGCTCGTAGGTGTTGACCGAGAGCGAGACCGATACGCCGTCCTTTTCCAGCGTCATCAGGGTCTTGCCCTTGGAGGAGCATCCCCCAAGGAGGGAGAGGCAGAGCAGAAGCGCAAGGAGAAGGGCTGCGCTTCGCAAAAGGCTTTTTACTTTCATGGATCGGTTTTTCCTTTCTTGTCCTTGAACAAGGCTTGACTGTATCCTTATTATACAGGATTTTCGTCGGTTTGTCTACGCCTTTTCTTGGTTTAAGGTAAGATATTTTTCAAACAGGCAGTAAATCGTTTGCAGGACGTCGTCCTCCTTTTGCAGGCGCAGGCAGACGTGTGCCTCGCCCGACATCAGCATACGCAGCTTTCCGGGGAAGGCCGCGGCCAGCTCGCTCCAGAGATCCAGATCCAGCTTTTGGGGATGGAGGTGGACGGTAAGGCCCTCCTGGCGGATGGCGGTGATGCGGCAACGAATGGCCATGTTGTGCAGGAGCGCGATGCGGAGCAGGTTCTGCGTGGGACGGGGCAGGTCGCCGTAGCGGTCGGTCAGCTCGTCGGTCACGTCCTGCAGGTCCTCCTCGGAGGCGATGAGCGCGATCTTTTTGTAGAGTGCCATGCGCTGGGCGGGGAAGGGGACGTACTTTTCGGGCAGGAAGGCGTCGAAGGCAAGGGATACGGTGCATTCCACCTCGGGCTCTGCCGTCTCGCCCTTTTCCTCAAGGACGGCCTGGTTGAGCAGCTTGATATAGAGATCGTAGCCGATGGCGTCCAGATGCCCGTGCTGCTCTGCACCCAGAATGTTGCCCGCACCGCGGATCTCCATGTCGCGCAGAGCGATCTTAAAGCCTGCGCCGAACTCGGCGTATTCGCGAATGGCCTCCAGTCTCTTTTGCGCCACCTCGGGAATGGAGCGGAAGGGGGGATAGGTGAAATAGGCGTAGGCACGGCGGGAGGAGCGGCCGATGCGTCCGCGGAGCTGATGCAGCTGGGAAAGCCCTAAGCGGTGTGCGTTGGTGACCACGAGGGTATTGGCGTTGGGAATGTCCACGCCGGTCTCGATGATGGTGGTGGAGACTAAGATGTCCACCTCGCCGCGCAGCATCTTCTCCCAGATCTTTTCCAGCTCCTCCTTGTCCATCTTGCCGTGCGCGGTCAGAATACGCGCCTCGGGAATGGTGGCGGAGAGCTTTGCGGCGATCTCGTTGATGGTCTCCACGGTGTTGTGCAGGTAGAAGACCTGCCCGCCTCGGCGAAGCTCGCGGCGGATCGCCTCCTCTAAAATCAGCTCGTCATGCTCCAAAACGTAGGTCTGCACGGGCAGACGGTCGCCGGGAGCGTCGTCCAGAATGGAAATGTCGCGGATGCCGCCCATGGCCATGTTGAGCGTGCGCGGAATGGGCGTTGCCGAGAGCGAGAGAAAATCCACGTCGCGGGCGAGCTGCTTGAGCTTTTCCTTTTGCGCCACGCCGAAGCGCTGCTCCTCGTCCACGATGACCAGTCCCAGATCATGGAACTGCATATCCTTGGAGAGCAGGCGGTGCGTGCCCACGATGATATCGACCTCGCCCCGTGCAAGACGGCGAAGCGTCAGAGCCTGCTGCTTTGGCGTGCGGAAGCGGGAGAGCATATCCACGTTGACGGCAAAGGCGCGCATACGGCTGACGATGGTCTGGTAATGCTGAAGGGCAAGAAGCGTGGTGGGCACGAGGATGGCCACCTGCTTGCCTCCAAGCACGGCCTTATACGCGGCGCGCAGGGCAACCTCGGTCTTGCCGTAGCCCACGTCGCCGCAGAGCAGGCGATCCATGGGAACGGCGCGGATCATATCCTTTTTGATCTCGTCGGCGGCGGCCAGCTGGCTCTCGGTCTCCTCATAGGCAAAGGCGTCCTCAAAGGCCTTCTGGTAGCTGTCGTCCAAGGGGAAGGAATGCCCCGGCCGACGCATACGCTCGGCGTAGAGGCGGATCAGATCCTTGGCCATGTCCTTGGCGGCAGATTTGGCACGCGCCTTGGTCTTCTTCCAGGCCTCGCCTCCCATGCGGGAGAGCTTGACCTGTCCGTCCTCGGCACGCGCACCGATATATTTGGAGACCTTCTCCAGCTTTTCCACGGGGAGAAAGAGCTTGTCGCTTCCCGCGTAGCGGATGCCGACGTAGTCGCGCGTCACGCCCTCGCAGGTCAGCGCCTCAATGCCCGTGTACTGTCCAATGCCGTAGCTTTCGTGGACCACATAGTCCCCGACCTCAAGCTCGGCGTAGGAGAGGATGCTCTTGGTGTTCTTGCTTTTTTTCTTGCGCAGGGGGGATCTTGCACTGAGGGAAAGGCCGCCGCGCGCATCGGCGCGCAGGGAGAGCAGTGCCACGTGGGGAACGGGAAGCTCAAATCCGGCTACCGATTCCTGCCAGAGCACGCGGGCCGTTCCGCGCTCCATGCGCTCGGGATCCTCGCACGAGAGCAGGACGCCTCCCTCCTGCAGGCGCGTCTCCCAGTGGTGCGCGTCGGTCTCGTTTTCGGTCAATACCAGACAGCGGTAGCCGCTCTGCAGATACGCGTGCAGATCCTCAAGGAAGAGCTCCTCGTTGTCCGCGTAGCAAACGGTGTGACGGGAGCGGAAGCCGAAGAGGCCTGCCAGACGCTTGTCGGTCAGATTGTGCGCGATGGAGTCCACGTGCAGGGTGACGTTTTTGTCGCAGAAGGCCTCAAGATCGGCGGGCTGCTTGGCGTATTCGGCGTATTTCGGGGAAATCGTTCCCCCCTCCAAAAGCTCGGTCACGGTTTGGTTCAGGTGCCAGAGCGAGGCCTTCAGCCGATCGTTCACGGCGCTCGTTCCGCGGATCAGCACGAGAGACGGGGTATCGAAATAGGACATCAACGTGGCCTTTTCGGGGTAGATCAGGGAGATATACTTGTCGAGGAAGCGAAGCTCGCCGCCGCTTTTTGCGGCCGCATCGAGCGCACTCTTTTCCTTGATCAGCTCCTCCAGCGCGCGCTCGTCCGAGGTCTTGCGGAACTGTGCCTGCACGGCCTTTTGCAGATCCGCCATGGAGGCGGCGTCGGTCAAGAGCTCGCGTGCCGGCGCAAAGGAGGCTGAGCAGAC
>JAFNVK010000096.1 GCA_017379815.1 Clostridia bacterium | reverse complement strand
GCGTCAACGGCAGCTTCGTCGCCTTTGGACCTGCACGCACCGCCAAGGGCTATGCCAGACAGGATATCCTTCCCCTCGCGCCTTACGCCAAAGAAGGTGAAAACGAGATCCTCATCGCCGTCCTGTGCCACCATTGCCGCTCGCTCTCCACGGCTCTCCAGCCCGCCTTCCTGCAGGCCGAGATCCGCAGAGGCGAGGAGGTCCTGGCCGCCACGGGAACGGATTTTGAGGCCTTCCTGCCCGCCTGCCGCGTGCGAAAGGTAGAGCGCTACTCGGTGCAAAGGCACTTCTCGGAGGTCTGGGATCTGCGCGAGGGCAAGGATTGGGTTGCCGGCGCTCTGCCCGCTCCCCTTGAGGAGATCGCAGAGTCTCCCACGGTCATCGACCGCCGCGTGCCCTATCCCCACTACGAGGATATCACCCTGCCCGCGGCCGTATCCCGGGGAAGACTGACCTACGATGCCTCCCTCCCCTACAACTCCCTGTTCTACTCCTTCCCCGCAAGTGAGCGCTGGGGTCGCTTTGATTACGACGAGATCGAATACCACCCCTACGAGTGGATCCAGCAGCATCGCCAGGAAAAGACGGCGGGCGAGTGCGCACTTCCCTTGACGCTTTCCGAGGGGCAGTACGCGATCCTCGACTTCGGACGCATCGAAACGGGCTTTCCGCTCCTCAACCTGCGCGCCGCTGAGGAGTCCGACGTGATCCTCGCCTTCAGCGAGGACGCCTCCCCCGATGCATTCGCCTTCACGGATATGCATTCGCACAACGTGCTGGAGTTTTTGCTCTCTCCCGAGAGCCGTCCCGACCTGATGGCCTTTGAGCCTTACGTCATGCGCTATGCGATCCTCGCCGTCAAGCGCGGATCGGTGACGCTCGACGGCTTTGGCATCAAGACCTTCGTGCGTGAAACGGCAGGCGTGGTGCTTCCCGATCTTGGTGACGCCGATCTGAACGCCATCTATCGCGGCGGCGTGCGCACCTTTGCGCACAACGCGGTGGATCTGTTCACCGACTGCCCCTCGCGCGAGAGAGCGGGCTGGCTCTGCGACTCCTACTTCACCGCAAAGACCGAATACGCCCTGTTCGGCGAGGTCCCCGTGGAGGAGGCCTTTCTCGAGAACTACCGCCTCTATCCCGCAAACGGCGAGTACCCCGAGGGCGTTCTTCCCATGTGCTATCCCTCCGAGCCGCAGGATAACTACAAGTTCATTCCCCAATGGACGATGTGGTACATCCTCGAGGTGGCCGAATACGTTAAATACCGCAACCCGAAGGCCGACCGCGAGCTCTTCCGTCCCACGGTCGAGGGGCTGATGGCCTTCTACGCCCGTCACGAGAACGAGGACGGCCTGCTTGAGCGTCTGCCCTCCTGGAACTTCGTGGAGTGGAGCCGCGCCAACGATTGGACGATGGACGTCAGCTACCCCACAAACTTCCTCTATGCGCGCGTTTTGGAGAGCGTCTACGAGCTGTTCGGCGACGAATCCCTGCTTGAAAAGCGCGACCGCGTGCAGAAGACCGCCATTGAGCAATCCTTTGACGGCAGAGTCTTCCGCGATCACGCCCTGCGCGACGAAAACGGCAAGCTGGTTCTGCAGAAGGACTGCTCCGAGGCGGGACAGTACTACGCCATTCTCTTTGGCGGCTTTGACCTGCACGAGGAGCGCTTTGCCGAGCTGTATGACCTCGTCTGCAACGTTTTCTCTGCTAACCGTAATGGAAAGATGCCCGAGATCGCCGAGATCAACGCCTTTATCGGGGCGTATCTGCGCCTGGAGGCCCTGCTCAAGATGGGTGAGCACCGTCTGCTTTTGCGCGACGTAAAGGAGTTCTTCGGCAACATGGAGGCCGAGACGGGCACGCTTTGGGAGTACCGTCAGCGTCACGGCAGCCGCGACCACGGCTTTGCGTCCTACGCGCTGGTGGCCATGACCGAGGCACTGAAGCAGCTCGGCGAGATCTGACGAAAAAAAGCCCCCTTTTTTGGGGGGCGAGAGGAAAAAGATGAAGCTACTGATTGCATATTCAACCAAGCACGGCACGACCGCCGCCTGCGTGGAGCGCCTGACGAGGGCGCTTCGCGGGATGGAGGTACATACCGCGCGCCTGGAGACGGAGACGCCGAACGTTCGGGAATACGACCTGGTTCTGCTTGGCGGATCGGTCTATTTTGGGCGATTCCGCCCCGCCCTTCGCCAATTTTTGAAGGAGAACGAGGCCGCCCTGTGCGAAAAGCCGCTGGGGCTGTTCTGGTGCTGCGGAAGGACGGAGGATCACGAATACTACGGCGAGAAGCTCTTTCCGAGGAGCTTGCGCGAGCGAGCGTTTGCGCAGATCTTCTTTGGGGGGACGCTGAGGATACGCGAGGCGGGGCTGTGGGAGCGCATCCTGCTGCACTCTATGCGGTCGGCGATCCTGGAGAGCGAGATCAACGACGGCGAGTACACGCCCACCCTGCCGACGGTCCTGCCCGAGAGCGTGGACATGATGGCCACCTACGTCCGCGAGGCGGCGAGACGCCTCTGACGAGGAAGACGAGAGGGTCATGGAGAAGGTCGACTTCCCTGCCAAAATCACGCCGAAGGCGTGTATGGAATCCGCGGCTTGCCGCGGTATGGAATTGCGACGAAGTCGCGAATGGAATCAAGCCGACAGAGGAATACACCTGCGGTGATGCCATACGCCAATGGCGATGCCATGCACGCTGATGCGCGATTCCATGCCAAGCCGGTCGGCTTGGATAAAAAGAAGCATCCGAACAACGTTCGGATGCTTCTTTTTTGGTGACCCATCGGAGAGTCGAACTCCGGACACCATGATTAAAAGTCATGTGCTCTGCCATCTGAGCTAATGGGTCGGCGGGAGGGCTACCCAAGTATTATAGCATATCCGCCCCCTTTTGTCAACTACTTTTTTTGTTGTTTTTTGGGGAAAAGGAGGACGAAATACGGAAAACCTGCCTTCGGCGGACGGAAAAAAAACCGCGGCGAGCTTTCGCTCG
>JAFNVK010000095.1 GCA_017379815.1 Clostridia bacterium | reverse complement strand
GCTCTACACGCTTGCGGCAGGCCTGCTCGTTGGTCTTTCGGAGGAGGAGCTCCGCCGCGGATTGCTCAGCTTTTCTCCCGAGGGGATGCGCCAGCGCGTTTGCGAGCTTGGCCGTATTACCGTGATTGAGGATTGCTACAACGCCTCGCCCGAGTCCATGATCGCCGCCATCGACGTGCTTGACGCTTATAGCCGTCAAAACGGCAGACGGAGCGTGGCCGTGCTTGGCGATATGCTGGAGCTGGGGCAGGAAAGCCCCGCACTCCATCGCTCGGTGGGCGTGCATCTGGCGCAGCGCGGCATCGACCGTCTCTTTACGCTTGGTGAAGGCGGCGATCAGATCGCCATCGGCGCACGGCAAAAGGGAATGCCTCTTGCCCGTATTCAACGAAGGAGAGACGTCAAGGATCTTTCCGGCATGGCCGAGCTTCTTTCCAAGGAGCTGAAGGATGGGGACGTGGTCCTCTTCAAGGCCAGCCGCGGCGTGCACGCCGAGGAGATCATTTCACAGCTTCGTGAAATTCTGGAGAAGCCCAACGGCGAGGAGGCCGCAGGCTGATCCGTAAGCTATACAGAGAAGGGAGAGAGAAATATGCGCATTTTTGCCATTGGCTTTGCCGCCATCGCGTTGGCCGTTTTCGGCTTGACCGTTCTGGCTGAGCGTATTCTGATCCCCATTCTGCAATCCAAGAAGGCAGGGCAGAAGATCCTGGAGATCGGCCCTCGCTGGCACAAATCCAAGGAGGGAACGCCCACCATGGGCGGCCTTGGCTTCATTCTCCCCTCACTGATCGTTCTGACGGTCTTCTTCCTCGTGCAGGCCGCAAAGGGAAGGGCATCGGAGTATATTCCGCTCAGCCTGACGATCGGCTTTGCCGTGATGAACGGCGCGATCGGCTTTGTGGACGATTATTGCAAGCTGATCAAGAAGCAGAACGAGGGACTGACCTGGAAGCAGAAGCTGCTTTTGCAGCTGGTGGCCTCCGCGGCTTACGTTTGCGTTATGGCCTATACGGGAAATCTCGATACGGCCGTTCGCATTCCCTTTACCTCGATCCGCCTTGAGCTTGGCTACGCGGCTTATCCCATCGCCGTCCTGATTCTTGCAGGGGTGGTCAACGGAGCAAACTTTACCGACGGCATCGACGGGCTTGCCTCCTCGGTGACCTTCGTTATCGGCGGCTTCTTCGCCGTCCTTGCCTTTTATCGCTTTGATCTGCAGCTGTCGGTCGTTTCGGCCGTCCTGCTGGGAAGCACGCTTGGCTTTTTGATTTACAATTTTCATCCGGCAAGAGTATTCATGGGAGACACCGGATCGCTCTTCCTCGGCGGCCTCGTGATCGCGGGAGCCTTTCAGACGGGGGATCTCGGCATGGGCTTGCTCATCTCGGGCGTCTTTATCATCGAAATGCTCTCCAGTCTTCTGCAGCGCGTGTATTTCAAGCTTACCCACGGCAAGCGCCTCTTCAAGATGGCGCCCATTCACCATCATTTTGAAAAATGCGACTGGAGCGAGAACAAGATCGTGCTGATCTTCTCGCTGGTCGAGCTTGGCTTTTGTCTTTTGGCCTTTGCGGCTATGTAACGGTCGGAAACGAATACGGAAGGGAGTGATCGCATGAACCGAGAAGACAGTGCCGTGTCGGTGCGCACCCCCGAAGCACAGGCAGAGCAGAAAACGGCGGAGGAGTCCTCCTCGGCTCTGCGGAAGGGAAGCGTTGACATCGTCTTTCTTCTGATCACCTCGGCCCTCGTTCTGTTCGGCTGTGTCATGGTATACAGTGCCTCCTCGGTCTTTGCCGAGCAGCACCACGATACCACCACCTATTTTATTACCCGTCATCTCATTTTCCTGCTGATGGCCGTTGCCTTCACGGCGGTCATCGTGCGCTTCTGCACCCCCGCCTTCTGGCGCGATTTCAGCTACCCGATCTTCGGCGTGGCGATCCTGATGCTCCTGGCCGTCCTCGTGGTCGGAAGCGATCTGGGAAGCGGAGCCAAGCGCTGGCTGGATCTTAAGATCTTTACCATTCAGCCCTCCGAGATCGCAAAGCTTGCCCTGGTGCTGATCATGGCACGCTTTATGACCGACCACCAGAAAAAGGTGCTTTCGGAGTACCGCTTTGGCGGAAGCTTCAAATACGGCGTTCTCTTTCCCGGTCTTATGATCGGCACGCTGGGCATTCTGATCGCGGCAGAGCGGCATATTTCCGGACTGATGATCGTGGGTATGATCGGCATGTCCATGATGTTCCTCGGCGGAACGCGCCTGCGCTGGCTTGTGGCGATCGCAGGAGTGATCGGCTGTGCGGGATGCTTGCTCGTCCTGGTTTCGGATTACGCGCAGGCGCGCGTGGAGACCTGGCTCTTTATTGAGCAGGCAGATCCCTTGGGCGAGGCCTGGCAGACCCTTCAGGGGCTGATGGCGATCGGTTCGGGCGGACTGTTTGGCGTGGGGCTTGGCAACAGCCGACAGAAATTCGGCTACGTTTCCCAGCCGCAAAACGACTTTATCTTTACCATCGTTTGCGAGGAGCTTGGCTTTATCGGCGCGGCACTCGTTGTCGGTCTCTTCATCGCCTTTGTTTGGAGAGGCTTCCGCATCGCCAAGCACGCACCCGACAGGTGCAGCTCGCTCATCGTTTACGGCCTTGTCTTCAAGGTCGCCCTGCAGACCATTCTCAATCTTGCAGTGGTCACCAACTCCATGCCCAACACGGGCATCGCCCTCCCGTTCTTCAGCTACGGAGGAACCTCGCTGATGCTGCAGATCTTCGAGGTGGGCATCATTCTCTCCATCTCGCGCTACTGTACACACGAAAAGATCTGACCGACGTCTCGGTCACTATTTAACGAAAGGAGCCGTGGTCGCATATGCGAAGAATCAAAACCAGACGCTTTCATCTTACTCTGCGCGCCGCCTTAGGGTTCAGTGCGTTGTTCCTCGCTTGGCTGTTCCTCTTTGGAAGAAGCCTTGCCACCTCGCATTTTACCGAGATCAGCTATTGCGTTTTTTCGGTGATCGTGATCGCGGCGGCAAGCTTTCTGGCCTTTTGCTTTATCCCGTATTTTCATGGGGATAAGCGGTGGTTTGCCATTCCCGCATTGCTCACGGTGGTTTTTCTGACCGGAACCGTCGTGCTTTGGCAGGTTCCTCTGCCCGAGGTGATGCTCTGATGCGGGTGCTTTTGACGGGCGGCGGAACGGCAGGGCACATCAACCCGGCTCTCGCCATAGCAGAGATCATTCGCCGTGAGGATCCCGCGGCGGTGATCGAGTTTGCCGGTATTCGCACGGGCAAGGAGGCCGACCTCGTTCCCCGTGAGGGCTACCGCTTGCATTTTGTAGAATCCATGGGCTTCAAGCGCTCCTTGAGCCCCTCCAATATCAAAGCGCTCTGGATGGCGCTGACCTCCCCTTATGCCAAGGAGACGGTCAGGATCATCAAGGATTTTTCTCCCGATATCGTGATCGGAACGGGCGGATACGCCTGCTGGCCCATTATGGCGGCGGCGGTGCGTATGGGCATTCCCACCGCTCTGCACGAGTCCAACGCCTCTCCCGGCCTTGCCGTTCGGCGGCTTCAGCGCAGCGTCGGGCGCGTATGGATCAATTTTGACCGCACGCGCGAGTCGCTTCATCCGAAGGCACGCGTTCTGCGCGTGGGCAATCCCCTGCGGCAGGATTTTGGCCGCCTTTCCCGCGAGGATGCAAGACGAAAGCTTGGCATCGGTGAGGAGGAGATCTTCGTGCTTTCCTTTGGCGGAAGCCTTGGGGCGGAGGATCTGAACCGTGCCGCGCTGCGTATGATGCGTGATTTTTCCGCGAAGCATACGCGCATCCGCCATCTGCACGCGGCGGGAAAACGGGATTTTCATGACGCGCAGGCGATCTTTAGCGCGTACGGTCTTGACCGCGTGAGCCGATGCCGCTTGGTAGATTACATTTACGATATGCCCCTGCAGATGGCGGCGGCAGATCTGGTGATCTCACGCGCAGGAGCGATGACGCTCTCCGAGCTTGCCGGTATGCACAAGCCCTGCATTCTGGTTCCGTCGCCTTACGTGACGGCCAATCATCAGTACGTCAACGCAAAGACCCTCGCGGATGCCGGTGCCGCCGTTCTGGTGGAGGAAGCAACCCTTGCCGAGGATCGCCTGACGCAGGAGGCGGAGCGACTGCTCTCCTCGTCCTCCTCCATGCAGAGCATGGGCGAGAGCATCGGCCGCTTTGCCGACGTGGATACCGCGGCTCTGATCCTTGCCGATATACGGGAGCTGATCGCCCAAAAGGATCGTTGAAACGAAAACACATCATTCCGGATAATCAAAGACAAAGAGGTAGCATTCATGAAGAACACGAAACAGACGATGGAACAGGGAACTCCCATTCGCGTAGGACGCCGCAACCGTCCTGCCGAGAGCAAGCTGCGCGCATTGCGCACGGCGATGGTCGCCCTTTGCGGTGCGATCCTGATCCTTGGCGTGCTTTTGACGGTTCTTCCGCTCTTCCGCGTCAGAGAGATTATCGTGGAGGGGAATACGTATTACACTGAGGAGCAGATCCTCAGCTATGCCGGTGTGTCCAAGGGTGACGAATGGCTGGCCATTGACGGCCAGGCGGTCGCCAACGACGTGCGTCGGGGAGGCGAGTACATCGACCGCGTGACCGTGAGCGGCGAGTTTCCCTTCGTTCTGCGCATCACCGTGGTCGAAAAGCAGGTGATGTATACCCGTCACAACGGAACGTATTACGCCTTTGACGATGCCTTTACCGTGCTTGCCGCAAGTGCACGCAGTGAGGACTTTGCGCAATTCCTTTACGTTGAGCTGCCCGAGATCAGCGCGATCGAGGTGGGCTACGAGATCCTTTTTGCCAATACGGAAATGGACATGAGCTATGTTCTGGAGCTTCGTGAGTCCTTGGAGAAGAAGGGACTTCTTGCGCACGTGACCAAGCTGGATTGCGAAAAGAAATACGGCGTATCCGTGGAGCTTGGCGGCACGCTTCGCCTGACGCTTGGAAAGGTCAGCGATCTGGATGAGAAGCTGGCACTGGCCGAGCAGATCCTCTCCGAGCGCCGCACCGAGGGCGTGCAGTACGTTGCTCTCGACGTATCAAATCTGCACAAATCCACCTATCGCGTGCTCAGCGAGGCCGATTTTATGGCCAACGGCTGATCCGAAAAAAGGGAGAATATCCGCGTTCCGAGCGCTTTCGCTCGGAACGCTTTTTTTGCAGGGTGCAGCGGTGAGGCACGGGCAAGGGAAGGGGGCAGACTGTCCTTTGCACGCGCCTTTTTTTGCAAAACCCAATCTTCCTGCGAAAAAAACCTCTTTTTTGAAAAATAAATGCGATTTTCTCAAAAAATATTGAAAAAACATCTTGCAAATTCTGCAAAAAAATAGTATTATATATATAGAATGCGTCTGAATGCGCCCAAAATGGGCAATAAATCCAAAAAACGTATGATTTATAAAAGTTCGGGAGGATAAACAACCATGACATTTGAACATGATGATACCCTGGAATGCGGCGTGAATATTAAGGTTCTCGGCGTTGGCGGAGGCGGAAACAATGCCGTCAACCGCATGATCGTTACCAACATTCGCGGCGTTGACTTCGTGTCTGTCAATACGGACCGTCAGGCTCTGCGCAAGTCCGAGGCGCCCACCCAGCTCGTGATCGGTGAGAAGATCACCAAGGGCTTTGGTGCCGGTGCAAACCCCCAGATCGGTGCACGCGCAGCCGAGGAGTCCATCGACGATATCCGCTCTATCCTTGAGGGAACGGATATGGTCTTTATCACCGCAGGAATGGGCGGCGGTACCGGAACGGGTGCAGCTCCCGTCGTTGCTCGCGCAGCACGCGAGATGGATATTCTGACGGTCGGTATCGTAACCAAGCCCTTTGCCTTTGAGGGCAAGAGAAGAATGGATCAGGCCGAGGCAGGCATTGCCGAGCTCGCACAGTACGTGGACTCCCTGATCGTCATTCCCAACGAGAGACTGAAGCAGGTCTCCAACGCAAAGATCTCCCTCTCCAATGCCTTCGGTATTGCTGATGACATTCTCCGTCGCGGCGTACAGAGCATTTCGGGTCTGATCAATATTCCCGGCTTTATCAACCTCGACTTTGCCGACGTCACCAGCGTTATGGCCAACGCAGGCTACGCACACATGGGTGTCGGTGCCGCAACCGGTAAGGACAAGGCCGAGCAGGCTGCCAAGGAGGCAATCTCC
Organism: Clostridia bacterium; assembly: GCA_017379815.1. Lineage (GTDB taxonomy): Bacteria > Bacillota > Clostridia > Oscillospirales > CAG-272 > UMGS1865. Next base: position 17,359 of record JAFNVK010000095.1, on the reverse strand, counting down.
AGCCCGATGCTCGAGACCTCCATCAAGGGCGCGAAGGGCATCCTGATCAGCATCTCGGTATCTCCCGACGTCAGCCTGGACGACGTGGATATCGCATCCTCTCTGATCGCTGCCGAGGCTCATCCCGATGCAAACGTGATCTGGGGAGTTGCCTTCGATCCCGAGCTTGAGGACGAGATGCGCATCACCATCATCGCTACCGGCTTTGAGAAGAAGCCCGAGGACGTGAACCGTCGCATCCCCGGTGTGGCTAAGAATGAGAATTCTCCCTTCACCGTAAGAAAGCCCGCAGAGCCTGCAGCAAGACCTGCCGCTCCTGCTCCCGCTCCTGCCAAGAAGCCGGCTCCCAGACCGGTTCAGCCTGTCAGAAAGCCTGCGGATGAGGACGATGACGATCTGTTCGTCATGCTCAAGAAGAAATAAGCAAATCAAACGGCCCGAGTGAAGCACTCGGGCCGTTTTTTGATCCAATAAAAAAGCAGGTGCCGAAGCACCTGCTTTTTTTCTTATTTAATTAGACGATCGCCTTGACCTCAAGCTCAATGGTCGCGGTGACGATGAACTTCTTGACCGAGTCGATGATCTTCTCGCACTGCGGCTTGTTGTCGTAGGACTCTCCGATGAAGGAGGGAGCCGAGCCGATGTTCTTCAGCACGTAGCGGTAGTTGCCAAACTTATCGCGGTCTACGAAGAAGTTGCCCACGTAGGCGGCGCGCTTGAAGGAGTCAATGCCGTTGCGGCAGGCCTTCTCGTTGGCATAGTAGCGGCTGGAGTAGAGGATCTGGCCGTTGTTTGCGGTGAGGTAGAAGCAATACTGATCTCCCTCGGCGCAGATCTCAAACTTGCCCATCTTCTGTGCCTGAGCCTCAGCCTTTTCCACGGCTCTCCAGTCAATGCTCTCGGGCGTGCGTTTGCTGATCTTGGCCAGCTCAAAGGCCTTGACGGCTTCCTTGCTGGGGACGTAGCGCAGGATCTTGGAGTTGTTTGCAAAGTTCTTGACCGACTCCACGCACTTGAGGCACTGCTCACGAGTGGTGTAGTTCTCGCCGTAATACTTGCGGGCCAGGATGAAGCGGTAGCGGTTGTATTTGTCTACGCGGACGTCAAAGCTGCCCTCGACAACGGCCTTCTGGAAGGTCTTCAGACCGTTGAGCGCGCCCAGCAGGGTAGTGAAGCTGGGGCTATCAAAGAGCATCTGTCCGTTGTTGGCCCAAAGGTAGAAGTGGAAGCCGTCCACCTCAAGGGCAAACTCGTATTTACCGACGGCGCGGTCGGTGTTGCGGCGGATCTGTGCCTCTGCCTCGGCGATGGCCTGATCAAAGGCGATGCGAACGTCCTCTTCGGTGGTGGCAAAGAAGGAGCGGGAGGGGGAAACCGTCACGCGGGGCTTGGCAGGAGCGGCCGTCGCCTTTGCAGGGGAAGCGGCCTTCGTCGCCGTCTTTGTCTCCGCCTTTGCGGCAGGCTTTGCCGTTGCCTTGGTAGCGGCTTTTGCAGGAGCAGCCTTAGCAGGAGCAGCCTTAGCGGGAGCGGCCTTGGCAGGCGCCTTTTCGGGAGCGACCTTTGCCGTGGGACGTGCGGGAGCCTTCTTGGGGGCGGGGGTTTCTGCAACGGGAGCAGCCTTAACGTTCTTCAGGGAGGGCGTTTGGGAGGTTGCAGCGGCCTGTTCGCCCACCTTTGCATTCGTGCTTTCTTTCTTTTCTTTCTTCTTGAACAGTGCCATACGTACCTCCATAAAATAAGTTTTGTTCAGTCGAACATAACGTGATGTCCATACATCTTCATTTTAACACACTTTTTTGGGATTGTCAACGGGAAAGGCATGAGAAAATGTGAAAAAAGAGCAAAGAAAAAGCAAAAAGGGCAGAGCATTTTTGCTCAGCCCTTTGCCTTGACGGCTTACTTGCCGAAGTATCTCTCAAGCAGTCCTGCGAAAGCTCTGCCGTGGCGAGCCTCGTCCTTTGCCATCTCGTGAACGGTGTCGTGAATGGCGTCCAGATTGAGCTGCTTTGCCATCTTTGCCAGCTCAAACTTGCCGGCGGTTGCGCCGTTCTCGGCCTCAACGCGAACGGTCAGGTTCTTCTCGGTGGAGTCGTAAACGCACTCGCCGAGGAGCTCTGCAAACTTTGCGGCGTGCTCAGCCTCCTCAAGTGCAGCCTCCTTCCAGTAAAGAGCGATCTCGGGGTAGCCCTCGCGTGCAGCCACGCGGGACATTGCCAGGTACATACCAACCTCGGTGCATTCGCCCTGGAAGTTTGCGCGCAGGCCCTCGATGATCTCCATGGGAGCGTCCTTGGCAATGCCAACGACGTGCTCGGTGGCCCAGGTCATGCCCTCGGTCTCAACGATCTCCTCAAACTTTTCGCCGGGTGCCTTGCAAAGGGGGCATTTGTCGGGGCGGACGTCCGACTCAACGATTTCTCCGCAGATGGTGCATCTCCATTTTTTCATGATGTTGTTCTCCTTTGATTTATGTGTTTTAATTTTTGGACGGACAGTTCTTTTCTGCTCGGCAGGATGCGCCGCAGCGTTGCCGCTTTTCGCAAGCGGCCTTTTTTTCGGCAGGGCAGGCTTCGCCGATCTCGCAGATCATGCATCCGCAATCCTCAATACTCACGGCCTTGCCGTTGACAATGGCGTCGGCCAGCTTTTGGTGTGCGCTTGCCAGAAGCAGCGCCACGGAGGGGCGGGAGATCAGCATCTGCGCGGCTACCTCGGCCTGACTCAGATGCTCCAGATCGTGCAAACGCAAAACCTCGTATTCATCTGCCTGCAGAAGGATCGATTCACTCAGGGAATCGGGCATCGGGCAAAAATACCGATAACGGGGGGAGGAGCAGATCACGCGTTCTTTTTTTGGTCTTGCCATGCTTGCTTTTCCACCTTTCCTTACGCATTTGCCTTACGAGTGTATTATAGCACGGTTTTTGACATATGTCAATAACTTTTTGCAAAAAAAAAATGAAAGAATTTTCTGCTTGCTTTGCGAAAAAATCCCTTGACGGAAGTAGGCTTTTCGGGTATAATTTTATATAGAGTACGTTGAGAAAGGAAGGTGCGCTGTGGAGAAGAAAAGACGCACGTGGGGAAGAGAGGATCGCTTTCTTCTCTGTATGATTCTGTTTATGATCCTGGAGATCCTTCTTCTGGTTCTTCTTTTGGCAGGCCCGATCGCAAACCTGGTCGGCTCGCCCTCAACCGGTTCGCGCCCCGGGGAGGGGCAGACCGATCCCGAGACCGATCCGGAGCCTCTTGATCCGCCGATCCTTTCGGGAGGCGTGATCCCGCCCTATCCGACGGCGAGCGATGCGACAAAGCCAATCGACCTTGCCGTGGCCTCCAAATACGCCGTGCTCGTCAATGCCGAGACGGGCGAGATCCTGGCTTCAAAGCAGGCGGATGCCCGTTTTTCTCCTGCCTCGATGACCAAGGTTATGACCTTGATCGTGGCCTGTGAGCAGCTCAAGGAAAGCGATCTTGAGCGTCGCCTGACCTTCACGCAGGCGGTCGTGGATTACTGCACGGCAGGGAATTACGCGGGAACGACGACGGGTCTTATCCCCTCGCGCGATCAGATCGCGTTGTATCTGGGTGACGAGTTCCGCATTGTCGATCTGCTCTACGGCATCGGCGTGCGCTCTGCCTCGGACTGTGCCTATATGATCTTTATGGATATTAGCGGATCGGAGAGTGCTTTCGTCGCACTGATGAACCAAAAGGCGCAGGAGCTTGGCCTGCGGGATACGCATTTTGACAACGCCGTTGGCTATGAGAGTGAGAATAACTATACCATCGCATCGGATATGGCCGTGATCCTGTCCTATGCGATCCGCAACGAGCTGATCGCGGATATTCTCGGCTACACCGGGATCTATTCCTATGAGGGGTATTATGAAAAGGACGGCGCGGAGGAAACCTACAACCGTCATTTCAACAGCTCCTTGGGCGAGCGCCTTACGTCCTACGAGACCACCTATCACACCCCCTTCACCCTGCAGACAGGCGTGCTTCTGGGGGCAAAAACGGGATATCTTGAGGACGAGAACGGCGTCAAGAACCATTGTCTTGCCTCCTTCTGCCGAAGCAAATCTCTGGACGGCCGGTACGTGCTGATTCTGGGCGGCGGAGAGGATTACCAATACCGCACGATGAAGGACGTCAAGGATATTCTGGACGCCTACCTGCCGTAAGACGGCAAAACAGAAAGAGAAAACGGAGAGAAGCCCAAGCTTCCCTCCGTTTTCTCTTTTCATATACTGGAATATGCTTGATTGAAGGAGGAGAAGAGACGTGCTTATTACGAAGCCTTATCTGCGTCAGCGCGCCGTGGAGTATGCCGAGCGGTGGGCGCTTGGGCGCAATCCGCTCTTTGCGGATTTCAGCGAGATCGGCGGCAACTGCACCAATTTTGTTTCCCAATGCATTCTTGCGGGGAGCTGTGTGATGAACTACACGCCCGATTTTGGGTGGTATTACGTTTCCCTTGAGGAACGCGCGCCTGCCTGGAGCGGGGTGGAATTTCTGTACGATTTTCTTACGGGGGCAGAGGGATTTACGTTGGCCAACGGTGGCGTCGGGCCGTATGCCTCGGTCGTTCCGCGCGAGGGGGTGGAGCCCGGGGACGTGGTCCAATACGCTAACCGAAGCGGAGACTGGTATCACACCGTGCTGGTTACGGATATCCGCGACGGCGAGATCTTCGTGTCGGCGCAGTCCAACGATGCGCTCAACCGACCGATCTCCTCCTACACCTTTGCCGAGGCGAGATACCTGCATATTGAGGGTGTGCGGATCGAGATGAATGACGATCGTTGCTATCAGATCCTTCTCTCGGGCGGATTTTGATCAAGAAAAAGCGAATTGGCAAAGCCTCCAAAGCATGCATACGGCAAAAGCGTTTTGGGAAAACTGGGGACAGAGCAAGGCGCGCGTGATGCTTCTTTTGGCGCTTTGCGGAATCAAAGAAAGGACTGGTTTTGCATGAAGCTGTTTTTGGATAGTGCAGACTGCGAGGAGGTGCGCCTTGCCGCAGAGCTTGGCGTGATATCGGGGGTGACGACCAATCCCACCCTGATCGCGCGAGAGGGAAAGGATCTGCGCGAGACGGTTCGTACGCTTGCCACTCTTGTGGATGGGCCGATCAGCGCCGAGGTGGTGGCAGAGGATGCGGAGGGGATGATCGAGGAGGGGAGAGAGCTTGCGGCGATCCACCCGAGCGTGGTGATCAAGCTTCCCATCGGCCTTGACGGACTTCGCGCCACGCAGGTGCTTAGCCGTCAAGGGATCAAGACCAACGTCACACTGGTCTTCAGCATCGCGCAGGCGCTTCTTGCCGCGCGCGCAGGAGCGACCTACGTCAGCCCCTTCGTCGGGCGTCTGGACGATCTTTCCGCCAACGGCATTTCCTTGGTCCGCGGGATCGCCGAGGTGTTTACCCTCCACGGTATTTCAAGCGAGATCATTGCCGCCAGCATTCGCAGTCCGCAGGACGTTGCCGATGCGGCGTGTGCCGGTGCACACGTTGCGACCGTGCCGTATCGCGTGCTTCTGCAAATGGCCGCGCATCCGTTGACCGACCTTGGCCTTGCGCGCTTCCGTCGGGATTGGAAGGACGCCTTTGGCAAATAAAAAAGCGCCGTTCTCAAGGAAAAGAGAACGGCACTTTTTCTTTTACGGGTTATTCTACGGGCATTCGATCTCCTCAATGTCCGCACCCAGCATACGGAATTTGTGGACGATGTCCACGTAGCCGCGCTTGATGTACTGCACACCGCCGATCTCAGTCCTTCCTTCGGCGGCAAGGCCTGCGATGATCAGAGCCGCGCCTGCGCGCAGATCCATCGCATCCACGGGTGCACCCGTGAGGCGGTTTCCGCCCGAGAAGGTGGCGGAGCGGCTATCCACCATGATGATGGCACCCATTTTACGAAGCTCTTCTACGTAACGGAAGCGGTTTTCCCAGATGCTCTCCTGAATACAGCTGATGTTATTGGCCATGCAGAGCAGGGGGGCAAACTGCGGATGCATATCGGTGGGAAAGCCCGGATAGGGAAGGGTCTTGATATTAACGCTGCGCAATTCTCCCGTGGAGCGAACCAGGATCGAGTCGTCGCTCTCCTCCACCTGAACGCCCATCTCGGTCAGCTTTGCGGTCACGCTCTCCACGTGCTTGGGGATCACCGAGCGGATCTGCACCCAGCCTCCCGTTGCCGCGGCGGCCACCATAAAGGTGCCTGCCTCGATCATGTCGGGAATGATGGTATAGACGCAGCCGTGCAGAGCCTCCACACCGCGGATCTTGATGACGGAGGTTCCCGCGCCCGTGATGTTTGCTCCGCAGGAGTTGAGGAAGTTGGCAAGGTCAACGATGTGCGGCTCGCGCGCGGCGTTGTCGATCACGGTAGTTCCCGTGGCCAATGTGGCGGCGAGGATCACGTTTACGGTTGCACCGACCGATGCCACGTCAAAATAGACCGAGTTGCCGGCAAGACCGTTTTCGGCCTGCAGGCAGATGTAGCCGTTGTCCTGCTTGATCACGGCACCAAGCGCCTCAAAGCCCTTGATGTGCTGGTCGATCGGGCGGCTTCCGAAATCGCATCCGCCGGGCCAGCCCACGGTTGCCTTATGGAAGCGGCCAAGCTCAGCGCCCAGCAGATAAGTCGAGCCGCGCAGACGCTTGACCAGCTCGAGGGGAGAGGAGCCCTGGCAGAGGTTTTTGGTGTCGATGCGGATGGCGCCGTCACTTCTTTTGGAAATATCCGCACCCATGGCCTCCAGGATCTGCAGGGAGATCGCAATATCGCTGACGTCGGGAATATTCTCCAGGACGCAGGTCCCTTTGACGAGGACGGTGGCAAAGAGGATCGGGAGGGCAGCGTTTTTCATTCCGCTGACGGTGATCTCACCGTGCAGGGGCTGGCCGCCCCGAATCAGGATTTTCGTTGGCATAGTTCCATACTCGGGAAGTCGGCTTCCCGCTCCTTCTTTGTGAATTGACGTTCGTCGATCAGGCAAGTGCCAAAAATGCGGCCTGATCCTTCTCTGCATCCATTATACCATAGAATTTTGCAAAAGGAAAGTTCTATTTTCCGTTTTTTGCAAAAAAATCGCGAAAAAGCAGGCGTATCCCGCAAAAGCAGTATATGACGCCCAAGGGGAGTGCGTTACTCTTCTGACACCGAGCGATAATAGGCAACGGCCAGATCCACCACGAGGTTGTAGCTTCGCGTTCCCTCGGGTGCGCCTTGGGAGGTGAGATAACCGTTATTCACGGACTGGCTGACCGACGCGGCCACGTTTTCGCGGTAGCGCTCAAAGAACTCGCGGTAGGCCGCGCGCTCCTGCTTGACCGCGTCCGAGAGAGAGGCGGCACTCTTGCGGTACAGCTCACGGTCCGCCGAGTAGAGGGCGGAGGCCACGTACTCGTAAACGTTGAGGTAGCCGCTGTAGCGAATATAGGGATCGTCCGACTCCAGGCAGACCAGGAAGGCAACGAAGTTTGCCTCGTCCTCGCGTGCGATGCCGCGCTGATGCGCCAGCTCGTGTGCGGCGGTAAAGGGAATCGTGTAATCGGGGAAGTGGACGTTGATGTTCGCCTCACCCGTAAAGAAGGTATAGACTCCCGTAATATGCGTATAGGACATCGGCTCACTCAGCATAACCGGCTTGACGCGACTGTAAAAGGTGTCGATAAAGGCATAGCGCTCGTGCACGCGGTCGTAAGCACTAAGCAGCTTGCGGTTCATTTCGGCGTAGGAATAGGGCATTACCGAGCTGCCGCTTTCGTCTGCGGTCAGCTCCGTTGAGAGGGCGTTCAGCTCACGCACAAGGATCTCTGCGGTGTCGGCAAGCTCCTCGCGGCTCACCTTTTCACGCTCAAGATCGAGTTTGTTGGCAAGCGGCGTGCCAAAATAGCCTGCGGCAAAGCTCCAGACAAAGAGGATCCCCACCGTGACGGCAACCGAGAAAATGATCCCGAGATAGACCAGCATGGAGTGGCGGCTGTCGCAGTAGTGGCGGTAGGCCACAACGACGAGCAGGACCAGCAAAAGCGGAATGGAGAGAAGGAGCAGCTCCGCCAAGGAAAGGGGCAGCCAGGCCGTGAGGTAGGCCAGCAGACGGCGCACGGCGGCACCGACCGTGCCGTTAAAGAAGTCGGCAAAGGGGACGCTTACGCGGAAAAGCACATAGAGGATCAGGCTGACGCCTCCCAGAATATAGAGGACGGTGCAGGCGATGGGGAGCTTCTTTTTGGGCGTCTGTGCCTGTTCGGTCTCAGCGTGCGCTTCTTGCACGGGAATTTGGGTTTCGGTTTGCCGTTCGGTGTTCATAAAAGCTCCTTATCTTCTTGGGCGCGGATCGCATCGATCCCCTGCGGCAAAAGCTGCAAAAGGGCCTGCTCCATATCGGAGGGAAGGGGGGCACGAAGCGTCAAGCGCTCCCCCGTCGTTGGGTGTGGGAAGGAGAGGGTATAGGCGTGCAGGGCGTGGCGCGGAATGACGGGGCTTTCCCGTCCGTAGAGATCGTCGCCGAGGATGGGATGCCCGATCGAGGCGAAATGCACGCGGAGCTGGTGGGTGCGCCCCGTAATGGGATGCGCCATGACCAGCGAGTATCCGTTTCCGCGGCAAAGCACGCGGTACTCGGTAAGAGAGGGATCGGCGTCGGGAGCATCGGGCGAGCAGACCTCGCGCAGGATGATGCTCTGTGCCGTGCGGTGCAGACAGCGGTCAATGCGTCCGCTCTCTCCTTCAAGCTCACCCTCAAGGAGAGCGAGATAGGTCTTTTTGATCTCGCCGCTCTGCAGAGCGCGGGTCAGCTTGCCTGCGCTGAGCTTGTTCCGGGCGATCAGCAAAAGGCCGCTGGTGTTGCGGTCAAGGCGGTTGATGGGGCGAAAGACGAATGCGCCGCCGAGGTGGCGGTAGCGAAAGGCGAGGGCGTTTGCCACGGTGTCCTCGTGATGATCGCGCGAGGGATGCGTGGGCATATCGGCGGGCTTTGCGGGCACGACCAGATCCTCGTCCTCGTAAAGCACGTCAAGGGGAAGCTGCACGGGCAATAGGGCTTCGTTCTTTTCGGTGTCCTCGGTGGCCACCTCAAGCCGTTCCCCCGGCTGCAGGCGGTAGCGCACGGTGCGGTGCGCTCCGTTTACCAGGATCCCGTCCTCGCGGTATTTTAAGTACTTGAGCATCTTGGTCGAGGGGGAGAGCTCGCGGCGCAAAAAGGCCAGGACGGTCACGTCCCGATCCTGCTCGGTAATGATGAATTGCATACGCACGCCTCCTCTCCGTTTTTCTGCTTGCTCTTTCCCGTTTATTATAGCATTTTTCCTTCCCGTTTACAAGGGATTTTTCCCGCAAGAATGGAAATAATGTATGAATTCTCGCAAATGCCCTTGCGAAGGGGCTGATTTTGTGGTACAATAGGGCAGACGTTATTTTTGGAAAGGACGGATATGCATGAAGTCTGTACGCTTTTTGTCAGCTTTGCTCTCTCTCCTGCTTCTTCTCTCGCTCGTTTCCTGTCGGGGCGGGGAAGAGCCTATCGGAGAGCCCGAGCCGCTTGCTCCTCTTGCCGAGCCGAGGGAGATCCCTGCTATTGAGGAGGTCACGGGTTATGGGAACGCTCCCGAATGGACCGATGCCACGCTCGCGACGCTTACCTATACGGTAGTGGAGGGCGGGATTTCGATTGCGGGATACGTGGGCGAGGCTAAAGCGCTTCGCATTCCCGAGACGCTTGACGGATATCGCGTCCTTGCAATCGCGGACGGTGCATTTGCCGCAACGGCGCTGACGGCGCTCAGTCTGCCCGATTCGCTTTTGCATATCGGAAAGGGGATCCTCTCGGATGCGGCATCTCTTGCCTATCTGCATACGCCCTTTTTGGGAGAGACGCCCGATGCGACGCAGTACGCAGGATACCTCTTTGGCGCAACGAGCCACAGCGACAATTCTTTGAAGATTCCTGCGACGCTGAAGACGGTATCGCTTGGCGGCGCTTTGACCGAGATCCCGGCCTACGCCTTCTTTGATTGCAACGACCTTGAGGCGATCCTGCTTTCCCCGAAGATCGCTTCCGTGGGGAAATTCGCCTTTTTCAACTGCAAGCGGCTTTGTTATATTCCCCTGGACGGCCTTCGTGAGATCGGGGAATACGCCTTCCACTCCTGCTCCTCTCTGACCGTTCTTTCCCTTGGCGAGGAGCTGCTCTCGGTCGGCATCGGTGCCTTTGAGAGCTGTGACGGGCTTCGCCGCATGACGCTCCCCTTTATCGGAGGAGGAAGTGAGGAGAATGCCTACCTGGGCTATATCTTCGGCGCGGCCGTTCCCGAGTTCTCTCGCGGCTACTACCCCGAGGAGCTGAGCGAGATCCTTTTGCTGGACGGCTGCCGCGTGCTTGGAACGGATGCCTTTTACGAGTGCCTGTCGCTTGCCTCCGTCCGAATCTCGGCTAACACCGAGCGCATTGGCGCACGCGCCTTTTACGGCTGCGTCAACCTGCGCGCGATCGACCTGCCGGGAACGCTGACCGAGATCGGGGATAACGCCTTTATGTATTGCTACTACCTCGAAAGCCTTACCTTTGGCGAGAGCAATACCCCCCTGCAGATCGGCATCAACGCCTTTTCCTTCTGCCGCTCCCTTCGAGAGCTTGTTTTGCCGGATAGACTGACTGCGATTTCCAACTCCTGCTTTGCCTCGTGTGATGCGCTTGAACAGATCGATCTTGGCGGCGTAAGAGCCGTAGGGAAAAACGCCTTCCGCGGCTGTGCCGCGCTCAGAGGTGCATCGGCGCGGGAGGGCATTACCTTGGCCGACGGAAACCAAAGGCTTGCCGAAAGCCTCCAACAATGACCCCAAACGAAGCGGGGCTGTCTCAACCTTGTGCTTGAGACAGCCCCGCTTTTTTTGTTTGACTCATTTGCCGATGATGGTGATCCCCGCAGGGGTGATGCCGGTCTGCTCGTAGACGATGGCGTTGATCTGGGCGATCTGTGCGGCCTGAAGGTTCTCGGCCTTGACCACGATGCAGGCGGTGTCACCGTTCAGCACGGCAACGCATTGCTCAAAGCCCTTGGCGGTGATGAGCGATTCAATGTCCGACTCCTTCTGGATCTCGTCGGCGATCTGCGAGATGCTGGCGAGCGCCTCATTCTTCAGCTCTTCGGTAGCGTCCTCGTTGTCAACAACGGCCTGCAGGACCTCAAGAGCCTCGTCGCGCGCCTTCTGACGGCTGACCTGCGTGGCAGAGAAGTAGCTGTCCTCATCGACCGTGGAAGAGCCGCCAAGGTCATCCGAAACGTTGCCGCTTGGCTTGTCGTAGCCGCCGTAGCCGTCTCCCGTATCCGGAGAGGAGAAGAGCATCCAGTTGAGCCAGACCGCCGCGCCGATCAAGAGCACGGAGCAGGCGATGATCAGGTTGCGCTTTCCGATCCGTTGAAAGAACGCCGTTACCTTGCCTTCGCTTTTTACTTCGCTGATTGCTGTGGATGGTTGCTTCATTGATCAGAATCCTCCTGTGATTTGATTACGCTACACCTTATGACGGCGAAAAGCGGAATATGCACGCGGCCGGAGGGGGAAGAAAATTTTCCGTATGCTCGGCTTGCCTGCAGAGGGAGCCACGGCCTTTTGTGAATATCACGGCCCTCGCTCGGCCACGTGAATGCGCGTGCTGGAGAGGTCAAAGGTCGCGCAGAGAAGGGCGGTCAGTTCCCGCCGTACGGTGGCGTTTCCGCCCCCCGTGCAGACGATGCCGATGCCCGTTACGGTGGGCGAGCTCTGCCCAAGATAAAGCGCCTGCGCCGAGGAGCCGCTGCCGAGGATGACGTAGCTTTCCTTATCTCCCTCCCATTCGGTGGCGTAGACCGAGGAAAATCCGCTTTCGAGCGTGACCATCACGGAGACGTTCTCTACTCCCTTGACCGATTCGCAGAGCTTGCGGATGCGCTCCTCAAGTGCTTCGCGATAAGCGGTGAGATCCTCCTTTTGCAGCTGCGGCGTTTCCTCGTCGTCCTTCGTCTCCTCTCCCAGGCTTCCGCCAAAGAGCAGGAGCAGAACGCCAAGGAGTGCAACGAGCAGAATGATCCAGAGGCGTCCCTTTGCAGGGGCATCCTCGGAGGAGGCTTTGAGGAAGGAAAGCATCGGAAGTGGCTCCTTTCAGGGTTCAATGGCGACCGCGCATTCGCAGTCGAGAAGTGAATGGACGTAGTCCTTTATGGGGGAGGGATCCTTCCAGATGGACTCGCCCGAGAGAATTACGGTCACGCGTCGGGGGAGAAGCGTATCGCCCTCCTGCCACAGCACCGTGCAACGCACCGTTCCCTCGGCAAGGGAGCATTCCTCGCGCAGAGCACGGGTCAGCATACTGATAAAGTACTCCTTCGAGGCGTCGTTCAAGGCTTGATCCAAGGACTCACGGTACTCCTCTTTCGCTTCCTCCCGATCGGGAAGAAGAGAGATCCCTCCTCCATCGACTAGATCCTCAAGGAGCGCGGGGAGAGGAGAGAGAAGTGCGCAGAGCAAAAAGAGCGAAACGGTAAGCCGCAGATATTTGGAAATGCCGCCCGTCGGAGAAAGCAGACCGACGATTGCACCGATGACCGATGCGGCAAGGATCGAAAGACAGTAGCCCTCCACGGAGAATTTGCCTCCTTCAGGATAGTGCAGATGCGCAGTGCGCAAGGAGCGATAGAGAGACGGGAAGAATGGACGAGCAGATGCTGACGGCGGCGATGAGATAACCAACGAGTGAGGCAAGCTCCTCGAGCAGCTTTTTTTCCACCGGGCAGCCGAGCATATCGGCCGCCGAGGCCGCGAGCTGCCAGGTCATGCGCAGGAGCAAAAGCTCAAGCAGGGTGGGAAGAAGCGCAAGAAGCAAAAAGAGGATGCCCGCCACGCCTACCGTTCCGCGCAGATAGCCCACGCCGGCGCTGACCGTGCGCAAAAGCTCGCCCACCGATCCGCCGACTACGGGGATGAGATTTCCTGCGGCAAATTTTACGCCTCGCATAGCCAATCCGTCGGCTTTTGCGCCAAGCGTGGTCTGCGCGCCGATCATCGCCAGAAGAAGCGTCATCAAAAAGGAGATGGCGGTGGTGTAGTTTTTCTTGAGGGAGGCGACCAGCGTGCTAAGACGAGGTGCGGTATCCAGAGCGGAAATGAGCGAGAAGGCAAGGCAGATCCCGCACAAGGGGAGCACGCTTCGCCCCACTACCTCCTCGGTCAGGGTCATAAAGACCGATAGCCCTGCCGTGGAGGCAGTCGCCGCCGAGAGGTTTCCGCCCATGGCGTAGAGCACGCCCGTAAGGGGGAGGAGGGCCGCGCTTATGCCGTTGAGTGTGGAAAAATAGGAGGAGATCGAGGAAAAGCCGCGGTAGCTCAGCGAAAAGAGGGAAAGCAGGATCACCAGTGAGGAGCAAAGCGAAAAGGCTTGCTCAATGCGCTTGCTCCCAAGGGAAGAGGCAAAGGCCTTGGAGATCGCGGAAAGCAGGAGGATGCCCATGACCGAGGCAAAGAGCCCCACGCAATCCCGCAGACGCATACCGCAGAGCGAGAGCACGGCTTCCAGAAGAAAGAAGAAGTCTCCCATTTTCCCCACCGCCTCGCCGACCTCCTCGCTCCTTTGCGAGAAGATGCCCTCGGGCAAAAGCGCACGGATCTCCTCGGGCAGGCTGTCGAGAAGGGCAAGGAATTCCTCGGGCATTTCCTCAGCAAACCCCTCCTCCTCTTCTTCCTCGTGAGTACCTTCATCGGCAGAAGCGCCGAGGCTGAGGAGGTGGGCAAGGAGAAGCAGAAGGAGAAGGAAGAGCAGCATACGGCAAGGGCGGACGTTTCTCTTCAAGATGCACCTCCAAGCCGCAAAAGCTCACCCGAAAGGCTTAAGAGACGCTCAAGCAGGGGCAGGGAGAGCAAAAGGATCTCCACGCGGCCGATCCACTCCACGCCATCCGCGATCCCACCCTCACCGCACTCACGGCAGACGTTGGCGCAGGTTTGGGTCAGGAGCGAAACGCCAAGCGCCTTCATCAGCACTCCTGCATAATCGGTAAGCCCGTTTGAGCCGAGCAACGAGCGCAAAAGGGCCAGAACGGGCAGGGAGGCGGAAAGCACCGCTTGCACCAGAAGGAGCGTGGCTGCCAAGCGGAGCAGAGGAAGCAGATCACTCCGCCACTGCTTGAGGATCATGGCTGCCGCGATTCCCGTAACGGCAAGCATACATACCTTAAGGCTGATCATGCCTACATTCCAAAGGCGGAGACGATGAAGTCGAAGAGCTCGCGGATCTGACGGAGCAGGAGGGTAAGCGCCACGAGAATGCCGGCAACGGTGACGAAAACAGCCTGCTCATCCCGTCCGCTTTTGGTCAGGATCTGCGAGGCAACGGCCACAAGCAGTCCGATCCCCGCGACCCTGACGATCAGCGAAATATCCATATCCCGTTTGCCTCCTTCCAAGCCCGTGGCCCATTTTTTCTTCTGTCAATGCGCTATCGCCGCGGCAACGCGCATTTTTCTCCCTACCAAACCGGGATCGCTGCGGCGACGTGCGTTTTCTCCCTACCAAAGCAGGATGGCCGTGGCGATGCTCAGGCAAATGCCCAGTGTCACCGAGAGACGTATGCGGACGGGCTGCTCCTCGGCTATCTTCTCCCGAAGGGGATGCACGGCCTCAAGATAGTAGTCGCATCTGCGCAGCTGCTCCTCACGGTAGGAGGAGCCGATCTCTCGCACGAATCCGGACAGCAGTCGGTATGCCTCCGGGGAAAGGTAGAGCCTGCCCTGGTGCAGGAGCTCGCTAAGGGAGGTGCAGCCCGCCCGCCCCATGCAAGAGCGCAGAAGCTCCGGGTCGAGGGAGCGCAGCATTTCATCGATGGGGGTCAGATAGCAGTCGATCTGTCCGCGGATAAAGAGGATCAGATCGATCCATCCGTCAAGCAGCCGCACGCGGGTGCGCTCATAATGGACGGCGCAAAGTGCGGCTCCTATCCCTGCGAGAAGGATCATCAGACTGCCAAGCAGCTTCAAAACAAGCAGAAGGATCCCTCCTTTCGGATCGTTACGTTCCATTACGCCCGGAGCGAAAAAGGCGGTCTGCCTCCTGCCGGGCGGTAAAGGTGTAGCGTAGGGGAAGAGACGCGGTGCGCTCAAGCCCCACGTAAAAGGAAAACACGCCTGCCCGGTGGAGCCTTGCGATGGCGGGACGGGAAAGCGCTTCTTCAACCGAGTCTGCGTGCAGGGTGGCGACGAGAGGAACACCGCAGCCTGCTGCGGCGAGAATAGCAGAGGCGTCCTCGCTCCCACCGATCTCATCGCACAGGATCAGATCCGCCCCCAGTGTCCGAAAGGCAATCTCAATGCCAAGACGGCGAGGGTATCCAAGGAGAACGCTAAGCTCAAGCTCGCGTCCCTTGAGCGTGTGCGCCAGCTCCTCGCGCGTGTCTACCACCACGGTCCGCACGCGATAAGGGGGAGCGGAGATCTGTCGGGCCAGTGCGCGCAGAGCCGTGGTCTTTCCTACTCCCGGCGGCGCATAGAGCAAGAGACCGTGCAGGTGTCCGTCCGGCGCGCGAAGGCGAAGGAGAAGCTCGTCGACCGATAAGGGGATCTCGTGTGGGATGCGGAGGATCAGCGCGGTGATCTCGCTGACGCCGATCACGCTTCCTTTTTCGGTTGCGGCGTGGCCGCATACTCCGACTCGTATTCCGCCCTCCAGCGTCAGATACCCCTGGCAGATGGTCCGACTGTACGCGTAGAGCGAGCCTCGGCACATCTCCTTGAGCAGTCCGCCAAGCTCCTCGCGGGAGAAGGAAAAGCCAAGGGGATAGCGCTTTCCCTCGGCGGTGACCGTGCAGATGCGGTCGGCATAGAGGCGAAGCTCCTCCACGGCAGGCGCACCGCATTTTCGGAGCTCCTCGCAGAGAGGGAGGGGAAGAAGCTCCTCAAGCGCTGTCGGAATCTGCGGCGACCGCCTTTCCCGTCGGATGATCTGCATGCCCTTTTCTCTCCCTTTCGTCAAATGTCCGTAGCCACTATATGCGGAGGGCAAAAAAAGTAGAACTCTGCACGCCTTTTGCATAGCATAATAGCGAAACCAAGAAAAACGGAGGGCTTTTATGGATATACGTTCCACGGGTGAGGATGCTTATTTTGCAGCCTCGAACAGTGCAGGAGGCTTTTGCAGCTATTACGGGGAGTGCTTTGACGCTCCCTCCATCAATCGTGTTTACGCCGTTAAGGGAGGTCCGGGAACGGGAAAAAGCTATTTTCTGCGCGCGGTTGCCGAGGCCGCTCGAAAAAAAGGATGGCGTGCAGAGTACATCTATTGCTCCTCCGACCCGGATTCTCTTGACGGTCTGCGTCTCTTCTCGGGCAAGGAGGGAATTGCGCTCCTTGACGCCACTGCACCGCACGTCTACGAGCCCATGCATCCGGGGGTTCGGGAGGAGCTGGTTGATCTTGGCGCATTCTGGAATCCCGTTCGCCTTGCCGAAAGTCGGGAAAGGATCGCCGCCTTGCATCGGCAAAAGAAGGAGGCTTACGGGCGCGCTTACCGCTATCTTTCGGGCGTGGAGAGCATGACGCATCTGCGCGACGAGCTGGTCGCTCCCTTTATCAAGCGAGAGCGGATCCTCTCCTTTGCCGCCCGTCTTGCCGCAGAGATTCCAAGGGGAAGGGGATTTTCCTGTGAGATCGCGCTCATGCATTCCATCGGTATGCAGGGAAGAGTTGGCTTTGACACCTATCTTGCCAAGGCAAGCCGCATTCTCCGGATCGAGGACTGCCGAGGTGCAGGACAGTATCTTCTCGATGCCTTTGGTAATCTCGCGCCGACACGAGGCTGGCGAATGCGCGTTTCACACGACCCGATCCTTGCGGATCGGCCGGATGGATTCTTCCTTCCGGAAAGCGGTGTGGCCATGGTGATATGCCCTGAGGAGGAATGCGCCTATCCGCACAGACGGATCTCCATGCGCCGCTTTGTGGAGACGGCGCGGATGCACGGCGTGCGCGAGGAGCTCAACCGCGCCGAGCGCACGCGGCGCGCTATGCTGGCAGGGGCTGAGTCGGCCCTCCGCGAGGTGCGCCCGATCCACGGGGAGCTTGAGCGCATCTATGGGCAGGCGATGGATTTTGGAGCAAAAGAGGAATTTACCAAGTCCTTCTGTGAGTGCATCTTCGGGCGCGCTTGAGTGATCTCCCTAAGAAGGAAGACAAAAAAGTCGGCACTTCTCCGTTTTCCTTCCTTGACAAGGGGCGGCCTCTGTGCTATAATATTTTGTTGAAGATTATCGTTCCGCGCAGGCGGACGGAAAAGGAGAAAAAAGGATATGGAAACAACGCTTGTCGTATTGGCCGCAG
>JAFNVK010000094.1 GCA_017379815.1 Clostridia bacterium | reverse complement strand
GTTACTCCCGCTTTTTCTTTTGCCCATGTAGGCCCAAAAGAAAAAGCTTGGCAAAAAGAAAACGGCCGGGGAGTGGTTTCGCGCGTTGCGACGCGCGACCAAGGCTGCGCGCCTTGGATGGGCGCCACCTGGCGGTGGGGCTTTTCCCCCAAGCGAGGTGCAGTACATAGCCATTTCGTGCTGTGCATAAACGCGCTCTCGCTCGATGCGTAGCCATTTTGTTTATCGCATTTTTTCTTTTACGCGCGCGCGTGCGCGCGTGTGCGCGTGACCCTAAAAACGAGAAATCGCGCACAAAATTAACCTTTTTTTGAAAACCATCACAAGGAGAAAGGCGCATGGAATGCAATCGGATCGCTATCCGTAATTTTCGCAATATCGAATACGCCGACGTCTCCTTCGATCCCGGCGTCAATATCCTCGTCGGCGCAAACGCCCAAGGAAAAACCAATCTCCTCGAGGCTATCGGCTTTGCCGCCATCGGCAAAAGCTTCCGTACCGTTCACGAGGAGGAAATGATCCGCTTCGGTGCAGATTGCGCCGAGGTCTCGGTCGATTTCTCGGACGTAAGGCGTAAGCAAAACATCACCGTCCGTATGATGAAGGGGCGCCGTCGGCACATCGAGCATAATAAGATCAAGATTTCCCGCGTCTCGGACGTCGTCGGCATCTTCCGCACCGTCCTCTTCTGCCCCGAGCATCTTTCTCTCATCAAGGACGGCCCGGGCGAGCGGCGCAACTATCTGGACGTGGCCATCTCCCAGCTCTACCCCATCTACCTCAAAAGCCTGCAGAGATACAATCAGATCCTCAAGCAGAGAAACCAGCTCCTGCGCGACGCCGAGAAGGATCGCTCCACGCTCGACGCCACCGCCGAGCTCTGGTCGCTCCAGCTGGCCCACGAGGCCGCCGTCATCGCGCGCTACCGCAAGGACTATATCGACAAGGCCTCGCGCGTGGTGGAAAAATGCTTTCAGGAGATGACGGGCGAGCGTGAGACCCCCACCATGACCTATCTCGGGTCCTCTAAGCAGGAGCCCGACGCCTACGCCGACGTTGAGGAGACCGAAAGGGTCTACCAAAAGCTCCTCACCGAAAACCTGGAGCGCGAGATCGCCGCGGGAAGCACCCTCTGGGGCATTCACAAGGACGATATCGAGATTGCGGTCAACGGTCGCCCCGCGCGCATGTTCGCTTCACAAGGGCAGCAGAGATCCTTAGCTCTTGCCATGAAGCTGGCCGAGGGAGAGGTCTCGGCAAGCGTCTTTGGAGAGAATCCCGTCTTCCTGTTTGACGACGTCTTCTCCGAGCTTGACACCGCGCGAAGGAATTACCTTTCGGGCAAGATATGCGACCGCCAGGTCATCATCACCACCTGCGAGCCCTCGGGCATCGCGGGCGGCAAGCTTATACGCGTTGAGAACGGAACGTATAACGATTGAAACCAATACACGCTAACATAGAAACACCTTTGAAAAGAGAGGAAAAAGAAGTGGCAAATCACAAGGACAAGAACATCGAAAGAGAACAGGAGATCGCGCTGTTTGAAAACCAGAGGATCGTGGACGTGGAGATGGAGAAGGAGGTCAAAAAATCCTTCATCGAGTATTCCATGTCGGTCATCATGGCGCGCGCGCTTCCCGACGTGCGGGACGGCATGAAGCCGGGTGCCCGCCGCATTCTCTACGCCATGTATGAGGACGGACTGGTGCATTCCAAGCCCTTCCGCAAGTCGGCAACCACCGTCGGTAACGTGCTTGGCCGTTACCATCCGCACGGTGACGCCGCCGTTTACGGCACGATGGTGCGTATGGCGCAGGATTTCTCCATGCGCTATCCTTTGGTCGAGGGACACGGAAACTTCGGCTCGGTGGACGGTGACGGCGCGGCTGCCTACCGTTATACCGAGGCGCGTCTTGACCGCATCGCAGACGAGATGATGCGCGACCTGGACAAGAACGTCGTTCCCATGATGCCAAACTTCGATAACCGTCTGCAGGAGCCTACCGTCCTGCCCTCGCGTTTTCCCAACCTTCTGGTCAACGGCTCCATGGGTATTGCCGTCGGTATGGCGACCAACATCCCGCCGCACAACCTCGGCGAGGTCATTGACGCCACCATCTACCGCATGGACAACCCCGAGTGCACCGTGCCCGATCTGATGCAGTACATCAAGGGTCCCGACTTCCCGACCTACGCCACCATCTACGGCGTCAACGGCATCCAGCAGGCCTACACCACGGGTAAGGGACACATCATGGTGCGTGCCAAGGCTACGTTTGAGGAGGAGGACAGACGCATCGTCTTCACCGAGATCCCCTACGGCGTCAACAAGAGCCTGCTTTGCGAGTCCATCGCCCAGTGCGTCAAGGAGAAGAAGATCGACGGTATCACCGAGCTTCGTGACGAATCCGGACGCGAGGGAATGCGCATCGTGGTGGAGCACCGCCGAGACGTCAATCCCCAGATCCTGCTCAATCAGCTTTACAAGCATACCCAGCTCCAGGACACCTTCGCCATCAATATGCTGGCCCTGGTCAACAACGAGCCCAAGGTGTTGAGCCTTCCCGCCATTCTCGACCTGTATATCGCACACCAGGAGCAGGTCATCATCCGCCGCACGCAGTACGAGCTGGATAAGGCCAAGGCAAAGGCGCATATCTACGAGGGATACAAGATCGCGCTTGACAACATCGACGAGATCGTGCAGATTATGAAGACCTCGCCCTCGATCCCCGAGTCCAAGCTGACCCTGATGGAGCGCTTCGGTCTTTCCGACCTGCAATCGCAGGCCATCGTGGAGATGACGCTCGGCAAGCTGACGGGTCTTGAGCGGAGCAAGATCGAGGATGAGCTGCTCCGTCTGCACAACCTGATCGCTGAGCTTGAGTCCATTCTTGCCGACATGGGCAAGGTCAAGCAGATCATCAAGGACGAGATGACCGCCATCCGCGACCGCTACAATGACGAGAGAAGGACCGAGATCGTTCCTGCCGAGCAGGAGATCATTCTGGAGGATCTGATCGAGCGTCACAGCTGCGTCATTACCCTGACGCACGCCGGATATATCAAGCGCCAGCCTGCCGATACCTATTCCGCACAGAACCGCGGAGGCAAGGGCATCATCGGCATGGCCACCAAGGAGGAGGACTACATTGAGAAGGTCGTGGCCGTCAACAGCCACTCCTACCTCATGATGTTCACCAATACGGGCAAGGTGCAGATGCGCAAGGCCTACCTGATCCCCGAGGCGGGCAGAACCGCAAAGGGACAGAACATCGTTAACATTCTCGAGATGACCGAGGGCGAGAAGATCACGGCCTGCATCAGCGTGGACGCCTTCGACGACGAGACCTACCTGACGATGGTCACAAAGCAGGGCGTCATCAAGAGAACCCTGCTCTCCGAGTACGAGTACCAGAGAAAGGGCGGAAAGATCGCGCTCAATCTCGACGAGGGCGACGAGCTGGTCTACGTGGTCGCTACCAAGGGCGAATGCGATTTGATGATCGCTACCGCTTACGGTCAGGCCGTCCGCTTCTCCGAGAGCAACGTCCGCGCTATGGGACGCACTGCCCGCGGCGTGCGCGGCATCAAGCTGCGCGAGGGCGATTACGTTGCCGGCGTTTGCGTGGTGGACGAGGGCAAGGATCTGCTCTGCATCACCGAAAACGGATTCGGTAAGCGTTCTCCCTTTGCCGACTTCCGTCTGATGAAGAACCGCGGAGGCTACGGCGTCACCTGCTACAACCTGACCGAGAAGAGCGGAATGCTCACGGGCATTGCCGCCGTCACCGACGAGGACGATATCATGATGATCACCGATTCGGGAACCATCATCCGCACGCCCGTTTCGGGCATCCCGAGCCG
>JAFNVK010000093.1 GCA_017379815.1 Clostridia bacterium | reverse complement strand
GGTTCCGCCGATATAGAAAACGTCGCAAAGCGCGGCGATATCCGCAAGCGTGACGTCGGTATCCCGGCTCATTAGTCCGTAGCCAAGCCTTGCCCCGTCCAGAAAGAGCGGGATCGCATGGCGGCGGCAGAGCGCGGAAAGCTCCTGCAATTCGGCAAGCGTATAAAGCGTTCCGTACTCGGTGGGATGCGAGATATAGACCATGCCCGGAAAGACCATATGCTCGTGCGAGCCGTCGGCATAGAAGGTATCGATCAAGGTCTCCACGTCACGCGCGGAAAGCTTGCCGTCATATCCCGGAACGGTCAGCACCTTGTGCCCCGACGCCTCAATGGCGCCTGCCTCGTGGGCGCTGATGTGCCCAGTGGTGGCCGCGATCACGCCCTCGTAGCTCTTGAGCATCGAGTCGATGACGATGCGGTTGGTCTGCGTTCCGCCCACCAAAAAGCGAACGTCGGCATCCTCCCGTCCGCAGGACATGCGGATCTTCTCGCGCGCCTGCTCGGTGTAGGGGTCCTTTCCGTATCCCGGGCAGGGCTCCATGTTCGTGCGCAGGAGAGCCTCAAGGATCTCGGGATGCGCACCGACGTTATAATCACATTCAAACGATAGCATAACGATCCTCCGTTTTCAATGGCTGCTTTTTTGGCTTTTCCTCCCTTTCGTTCAACAAAGAAAGGACGCCTTCCGCAACCCATTTCTGATTAGTATCACTATATCACATTTTTGTCCCAATGTCAACGCCTTCCGCTTTTTTCGGTGGACGTCTTGACTTTGTTGCTCCGCTATGCTATAATACGCCTTGGTTAACTTGGATACTGACGCGATCCTGTCAGCTGCCGCATCGCGCGTTTTGAGTAAGGAGGAGCCCTTTTATGTACGGCCTTTTGCTTTCCCTCATCTATCTCGCCTTTATCAGTCTCGGACTGCCCGATTCCCTGCTTGGCGCAGGCTGGCCTGCCATGCACGCCGAGCTGAACCTGCCCGTTTCCTATATGGGCGTGATCTCGATGGTGATCTCGGGCGGAACCATTCTCTCCAGCCTCCTCTCGGACAGGCTCACCCGCAAGCTGGGCACGCCGACGGTGACCATCCTCAGCGTTTTGCTCACCGTGCTTTCGCTCTTCGGCTTTTCCTTCTCCACAAGCCTTGGGATGCTGCTTCTCTTTGCTATTCCCTACGGACTTGGCGCAGGCGCGATCGACGCGGCACTCAATAACTACGTTGCTCTGTACTATAAGGCGCGCCATATGAGCTGGCTGCACTGCTTCTGGGGCGTGGGTGCGATTATCAGCCCCTTTATCATGGGATATGCGCTGACCGGAAGCGGATGGCCCTTCGGCTACCGCACCGTTGGCTTACTCCAGCTCGGGATCGCCCTCCTCCTTCTGCTGACGCTTCCCGTATGGAAGGTCAATCGATCGGCGGCGACTGCTGAGCAAAAGAGCCTTGGCCTGCTCGGTGCGCTTCGGATCAAGGGCGTCCCCTTCCTTCTGCTCGGCTTCTTTGCCTACTGCGCAGCGGAGGCAACCGCCATGTACTGGGCAAGCACCTATTTCGTGCAGGTCAAAAGCCTTCCCGTGGAGGTTGCTGCAAACCTTGCCTCCCTGTTCTATATCGGGATCACCCTGGGGCGCTTCCTCTGCGGCTTCATCACGGACCGTCTGGGCGACAGGCGTATGATCCTCATCGGTACCGGAGTGCTGACCCTTGGCATCCTCACCCTGCTTCTTCCCATCGATTCCTCCACGCTCACATCTGCCGCCTTCGTGGTGATCGGCTTTGGATGCGCGCCTATCTATCCCTGCATCATTCATTCCACGCCGAGCAACTTTGGCGCGGAAAATTCGGGAGCGATCATCGGCATTCAGATGGCCAGCGCCTACCTTGGGTCGACCTTTATCCCGCCGCTTTTCGGTCTGCTTGGCAACCTGATCGGATTTTCGATCCTGCCGATCTTCCTTCTCGTCTTCGTTGCACTGATGGTCACGATGACGGAGCTGACCTTCGCCGCAACAAAACAGAATATGCGATAAGCAAGATCGGGGCAAGGCCATGTCGGCCGTGCCCCGATCTTCTTTCCCTTTCCTATCCCGCACGCAAAAAAGAGAGGTCGGATCTGCCGCAATGCAGCGGCAGATCCGACCCGTTTTTGTCAGGCGGATACCGTATAAAACTTCAGATACCAAACGACCGTCAGGACGATTCCGATGAGCAGGAAGAGCAGACCGACAACGACCAGGCTGTGGTCACCCGGCTTTTTGAGCTCGCCAAGCTTACGCTCGCGGTACTGTGCGTAGGTCTCCTGGTGCTTTCTTCCCATCGGGACGAAGATCAGCGCAACGCTTCTCATAATGAAGCCGATACCGATCAGCGCACCCTCGCTACTGATGAACATGATGCCTGCAAAAAGCAGGAGCAAGATGCCCGAAATCGAGAAGCCGTCTGAAAGAACCTGAAGGTTCACCCCGGGATCGCTCGTGAAAAAGCCTCTGATCCAGAACACGACAAACGTGATCAGCGAGGCAATGCCAAAGCAAATGCCGTATTTGATTAAGCGTGACCGCATTTCGTCCTTCACTGCAAAATTCCCTTCGTTTCGTTAATTTACCGTTTTCCGTCCTCGGATTGATGCTTACATCGAAAGAATAGCGACGATCAGAGCAACGATGCCGGAGATCACAGCAGAGCCGAGGATCGTGGATGCGATCGAAGCGATGCGCAGCTTTCTCTCGAGCGCTCTGAAGCGATTCTGCTTTGCCACGGGCATAGCCACGGGAGTGGCGGCCACGGGAATGCTCTTTTCGGTCTTGACGTATTCTCTTCCCTCATACTCGGCAAGATAACGCTCAAACTCCTCAGAGTTGCAAAGCACCATGTGACCGGGAGCGATCTCACGGAAGGTGGGCTGCTCCACGGAATAATCGTGCGCCTGCAGAGGATTGTAGGTCTCGCGCTCTCTCTGCTTCTCATACACCGGGTCGGGCAGAGGAATGGCAGAAAGAAGCGATCTCGTGTACGGATGGATCGGATGACGGAAAAGCTCATCCGAGTCGGCCAGCTCAACCATCCTACCAAAGTACATAACGCCGATTCTATCCGAGAAGTACTTGACGACGGAAAGGTCGTGCGCAATGAAGAGAATGGTCAGGCCGAGGCGGTCTCTCAGATCGTTGAGCAGGTTGATGACCTGCGCCTGGATCGATACGTCAAGCGCGGAGATCGGCTCGTCGGCGATCAGCATCTCGGGCTGCATGATAATGGCTCTTGCAATACCGATACGCTGTCTTTGTCCACCCGAGAACTCGTGCGGATAGCGGTCTGCGTGCTCGCGCACCAGACCAACCATCTCGAGGATCTCGTAGACCTTCTCGTTGATATAGTCCTTGTCGGTAATGCCCTTGATGATCAGGCCCTCTGCGATGATCTCGCGGACCGTCATACGGGGGTCAAGCGATGCAATGGGATCCTGGAAGATCATCTGGATCTGCGTGATCAGCTGGCTCTTCTTGGCCACACGGCATCTGGTCTTGAATTCCTTTTTGAGTGCCTTAAGCGCTTTGGGATCCTTCTCTGCTTCCTTAAGCTTGGGGGCGTATTCCTCCTCCAGAGCCTTGATCAAGGATGCAGAATAACGGCGATCCACTTCCTTGGTGTTTGCCTTAGCCTCGCGGATAAGCTGTCTGTTCTTTTCGACGATAGCGGCAAGCTGATTCTCGATCTCCTCGATCTTTGCCTTATATTCCTCGGCCTTGTCCGGATCAGCGTAACCGGCCTCAATCAGACGGTCAATGCGAACGTCTGCATCCTCGCTGGCAGCCTTGATCGCGTCCTTATACGAACGCGTGCCGGCGCCAACTCGCTCGCCCTTGAAATAAACGTTACCCGAGGTAATGTTGTAAAGCTTGATGATGGAACGGCCCGTGGTGGTCTTTCCGCAGCCGGACTCGCCAACAAGACCGAAGGCCTCACCCTTCTTGATCTCAAAGCTGACGTCGTCTACTGCCTTCAGATCCTTACGTCCCAAACGGAAATACTGACAAAGATGGTCAACCTTTAACAAAACATCATTCTGCTGCTTCATTGCTGTTGCCTCCTCTTTCCTTCATTCGCTTGATGCGCTCGGTAATGATCTTGGGAATCTCAACCTTGGGTGCGTTCGGGTGAAGCAGCCAGGTTGCCGCATAGTGCGTGGGCGAAACCTCGTACATCGGCGGCTGCATCTCAAAATCGATCTCCATCGCGTACTTGTTTCTCTCTGCAAAGGCGTCTCCAACCGGCGGATAGATCATGTTCGGCGGAGTGCCGGGAATGGCATCCAGCTTCTCGTTGGTATCCAGGTCAGGCATGGAGGAAAGCAGTGCCCAGGTGTAGGGATGCTGCGGATCGTAGAAGATGTCGTTTGCCGTGCCGTACTCCACGATCTTTCCGGCATACATAACGGCAATACGGTCTGCCATGTTGGCCACAACACCAAGGTCGTGCGTGATAAAGATGATGGACAGGTTGTGCTCGCGCTTCAGTCGGTTGATCAGCTCCAGGATCTGTGCCTGAATGGTCACGTCAAGCGCGGTGGTGGGCTCGTCGCAGATCAGAATGTCGGGATTTGCCGACAGAGCGATCGCGATAACGATACGCTGGCGCATACCGCCCGAGAACTCGAAGGGATACTGTCTGAAACGGATTCTGGCCTCGGGAATACCGACCTCCTCCATCAGCTTGATCGCCTTCTCCTTGGCAATACGCTTGGTCAGCACGTAGACGACCTGCGATGCCTTTTCCTTGAGGTAATCGATCAGCTCCACGCAACGCTTCTCCAGATCTACGCTTGCGGCGCTCTCCACGTCTGCGCAGAACTTGTTCTTAACGCGCGTCATGACCGAAACGATGGTCGCGATCTGCTTTTCAGGCTCGATCACCGACTTGGGAACGACCTTCCAGTCAACCTTCTTGCCCTTGGCCAGGAGAGCCTCTCTCTTTGCCGTTTGACGGGCAAAGCGTGCCTCCTCCTTGGGATTGTTCTTCAGGTAGAAGAAGTATTTGTCCACTTCTCTTTCCAATGCACTGCCAAAGGTATACGCCACGTTGTCCTTGATCACCGCGAGGGGATCAATGGAGGTGCGAACAACCTTGTTGACACTCTTGCAGACAGCTGCTGCACCCTGAGAGGTGAAGGAGCCTGCCTTGAAGAAGTCAATTCCCTCCTGCAAAGCGGCGATCGCCTTCTGCTTGTTGGCCAGCGAGCGCTTGAAGGAATACTCAACCGCGATTCTTTCCAAGCGTCTGAATGCCGCCATGTAGTCCTCCGTGAGGAACGCAAGCGCCATTTCGTTAGCTTCCTCAGCAGGCATAGTGCTCAGGTCGGCATCGGGATGCTTGATGAGATAGTAACCAATACGGAAGAAATTATACTGCGGCTGCTCGAGCATCTCCTCAACCGTGCGCTGAATGCCCGTGAGAACCTCAACGGTATAAGCCGAAGCATCCTTGCGTACGGTGGTCATGGTGACGACCTGCTTGACCGAGTCGGAAAGCGTTACCTTTGCACGCTCCTCCTTAAGTGCTGCGGCCAGTGCCTCCATGTGAGCGTTCAGCTCTGCGGCGTAATGGGTAGCGAAATACTTATCTGCAGCAGTATCCTGCAGCTTGCGGGTAACCAGCTTCAGCGTGGAAACCGCATCCACCTTCTGTCTCTTTTCCACGAGGAAAAGGAAATCCTTGATGGTCGCGATCATTTCCTCTGCTGCGGTGCGTGCGGCGTTATAGCTGTTTTCCAGCTTGATGGCCTGAATATTGAAGTTGTCGAAGGTCTTGATATATCCATCGACGTCCTCAATGGCAAATTCGCTCTGTGCGGTGTGGGCAAGAGCCTCCTTCATCAGGTCGGACAGTGCGGCAAGCGTCTTGTTGAAGGTTACGCGGCCCTCCTTGCGGTTGGCCTTGTTCTTGAGCAGCATTGCCTCGGTGATCTGTTTACCGATGCGCATGATCGGGTTGAGCGAGGAAAGCGGATCCTGGAAGATCATGGCGATCTTATCGCCGCGGAGCTTGTGCATTTCCTCCTCGGGAATACGGAGCAGATCCTGGCCGTCATAGAGGATCTCGCCGCCCTCGCAGATGGAGTTAACGGCAGAAATACCCATGATCGCCTTGGACGTGACCGACTTTCCGGAGCCCGACTCACCAACGATCGCAAGGGTCTCGCCCTTGTAGAGATCGAAGGAGATATCACGCACGGCCTGCACCTTTCCGGCGTCCGTGCGGAAGGACATTCTCAAATTATTTACGGATAATTTTACTTCTTTACTCATGCTTACTCCTCCGATCCTCTGAGCGAGGGGTTGAATGCGTCGCGCAAGCCGTTTCCAAACAGGTTAAAGCTGAGCATTAACAGAACGAGGAAAATGCAGGGGAATGCGGCTACGTAGGGCGCAAACATGACGTCTCGCTGTCCTGCGGCGATCATGGTACCGACACTGGTAATGTTACCGTGCTCGAGGTTAATGATGCCGAGGTAAGACAGGTTGGTCTCCGAATAGATCATTGCGGGAATGACCAATGCAAAACGGGTAACGATGGTGCCAAGTCCGTTCGGGAAGATATGCTTGAACATAATTCTCGTGTCGCGCGCACCAAGCGTTCTTGCTGCCAGGACGTACTCATGATTCTTGAAGCGGTAGAACTGCATACGGGTCGTGCCGGCCATACCGATCCATCCCGTTAGGAAGAAGGAAATAAATAGGATCAGGATGTGGGTCGATGAGCCCATATGGTATTTCAACAGCGTGATGACGATCATGGAAGGAACCGCGCCGAGGATCTCGGAGAAGCGCTCCATGAACAGGTCGATCTTACCGCCAAAGTAACCCGAGATGGATCCCCAGATCACACCGACGATAAAGTTGGATACGGCAACGACGGTAGCAAAGATAAAGGAGAATCTTGCACCGTTGGAAAGGCAAGCAAAGATATCCTTACCTTCGGAGGTGGTGCCGAAGATAAAGTTCGGCTCCTCGATGCCGTCCTTGAGCACCTGGGAGTGCTTGTAGGTGTAGTACTCATAGTAGTCCGCTCTGACCTCAACGCCGCCAACTACCTTCTGTCCGTAGACGTAGAAGTACTGCTTGTCACCCTTCATAAAGCCGTCCTCACCCTCGATTCTCATCTTCGAGGAGTAATCGGCGGCAAGGCCGGAGGTAGAGCCAACAGCCATCTCCCAATAGTTGAGCTGCAGGTTGCCGTTCTCGTCATAAACGGGAACGGTCTTTCCTCCCTTATCCATTTTGGTCTTGTAGTAGAAGTTTGCATTGTCCTTATCCTGCTTTGCCTCGGGTCTTGCCCAGGGAGCAACCGTGGGATAGAGGACCTGGCGTCCGGTCTCGTCCTGGTATCTCTGGATGTCCAGATACTCCTCATTGGAGATAATGCGGTACTTACCAAAGCCAACGCCGTAGTAGGTGTTGTAGCGGTAGGTGTAAAGCGAGCCATCCTCGCTCACCGTATACTCGCCACGCTTGATGACGTCCTTGCCCGTCTCAAGAGAAAGGGCGTAATCCTGCAGGAAGGCGCGGTAACCGACCTCCTTCACCTTGCAGCCGTCCCAGAAATCCCAGCCCAGCTTCTCGGCCAGCGGGAGTCTCGGACTTGCGGTAGCGTACAGCTTGTCGGTATACGAGGGGCTATACGGCGTGCAGAAGGGGGCAATGATGGCAAACAGGATCAGGAAGGCGATAACGATACCGCCAACCACAGCTCCCTTGTTCTTGCAGAAGCGGCGGAACGCATCCTGAAAATAGCCAACGGGCTTGGTGCTGAACTTGCTGTCGTGGCTGATGGAGCGCTTCGCAAACTGAAACTTCTCTGCGGGGATATTTGCATACATATTCGTTTTTTCCATAGCTTACTTTGCCCCCATTCGAATTCTCGGGTCGATAAAGCCGTAGCTGATATCCAGAACGATACCCGCAGTCAGGCTGATCAACGTGTAGAAGCCGGACAGCAACATAAAGAAGTCGTAGTCCTGGAAGTTGATCGAGTTAAGGTACAGTCCGCCAACACCGTTGATCGAGAACATATTCTCAATGATCAGCGAGCCGGAAAGAACGCCAATGAACTCGGCCAGGATCGAGGGGAAGATAACGACCATCGAGTTGCGCATTGCGTGTCTCAAGACAGCTTGTCTCTTGGTCAGGCCCTTGGTTCTGGCAAGCAGCATGAATTCACTCGTCAGCACCTCCGAAAGCTCGGCACGCGTACCGCGTGCATAGCCGGCGATCGAGCCCAGGCTGAGCGCAAACACGGCGGGAAGCATGGAGTGGAATACAGGCCACGTGAAGTAATCGTTGCTCGTGTCCATTTGTATCGGGAACCAGTTCAGCTTGAAGCAGAAGATATACTGGATCAAGAGACCGAGAATGATCGAAGGAACGGAGATCAACAGGATGATAAAGATGTTGATCGCCTGGTCCTGCCACTTATTCTTCTTGAGCGCGGCAAGAATACCGAGACCCAGACCGATCGGCACGCCGAACAGCGTGGAATAAATGTTGATCAGGATCGTGGGGGGCAGATGGTCAACGAATACCTCCCAAACGGGCATGTTCAGATATTCACCGTAGGTAGTGGCAATACCGAAATCCCATTGGGTGAAGATCCTCTTGGCATAGTTCACGAGCTGGAGCAGGATCGGAACGCGCTCGTAAAGGAAGGTTCCGTTCGGTCCCGGACGGACGTTGCAGATCCAACCTCTTCCCTCCAGTCGCTTATAGGCGATCAGGGGATCCTCGTTGGGTGCGATGTTGACCTGAATCGGCAGGAGCTTGATGAGAATAAAGCACATCACGATGATGATCGTGAAGGTAAACAGCATCAGCCCGAGACGCTTCATTACATATTTAAACATATACATAAGGGTTTACTCCTCTGTCTGGTTATTTTCTCTTTCAGGAAAGAACAATAAGCCATTCCATACGGCATCGGTAAAAAGGGGCGCAATCGCGCTGCGTGAGCAGCGCGCCGTATGTCATTTTTTTGTTGTGGTACACTTCCCTTTCGGGGGGTAGACTGCAAATCAGCGGTGAGCGAAAGGAATTTCGCCCACCGCATCGTTTAGGGTTTAGTAACCTTTAAGGGTAAAGAATTACTCGGTCTTCTTGTACTCGTTGGTCAGGTCGCGGTTGTTCTCTCTGAGGAACTCCTCCCACTCACCATCCGAATAGTTGGCCTCAAGGTATCTCATGCCGCCGAAGCCCATGAAGGTGTTGTAGGACTCGGTGAAGAAGTGAGAGAACATGGGGCTCAGGAAGGAGCCGGAGTAGTCACCGATCAGCATTACGGAACGGCTCTCCTTAATAACGATCTCCTCGAGAGCAGCCAGGATGGTCAGTCTTACGCTTGCAGGAGCGTAGCCGGCATCCCAGTTGTAGGTCTTCTCCTGCTCCTTCTCAGCGCCAAGGCCGTTGAGGCAGAAGAACCAGTTCTGAACGCTCATGGTAATGGTCTCGCCAGCTGCCTCGTAGTCACCCTCGGGCATGGTGAGAGTCATATCGATAACGGAGGTATCCCAGTAAGCGTGATAGTTCAGAGAATCGTCGGGATCGACGAATGCACCGATGATATCAAAGGGGTTGAAGGGGTTACCGGAGAAGCCGTAACCAAAGCCGATCTGGGTATCACCGTTACGGAATGCATCTGCCCACTTGGAGCCTGCGGATGCATCGAACTTAATCTCGATCTGGCCCTGGAGAGCAGTGCCCTCGATCAGGGTGTTGATCACGTTCTGGAGGTACTCAGCTCTCTCGCGCTGCTTAGCAGAGTCAACGGAAGAACCGTAAACGAGAGTGATCTTCTTGGAAGCATCGTAGCCATACTCCTCAGCGTTCTCGGTGAGGATCTTGATGGCCTCAGCCATGGTGGACTTTGCGAGAGTGGGGTTGTAGCCGGTCAGAGCGTAGCAAGCCTCCTCGAAGGAAAGGCCGGTCAGCTCGCCGCTGGACCAGGTGCCGTCTGCGGCCTCAACGAAGCCGTAAGCGCGGAGCAGACCCTCCTTAGCCTCAACGGTGTTACGGTAAACACCACCGTCAGCGAGGTTAGGAGAATTCTCAATGTCGTAGTAGTACTCGGTGTTAACGAGACCAAGGCAAGGAGTGGAGGTACCGGGCCAGATCTTCTCAACGATGTCGCTTCTGTTGAGAGCAAGGTTGAGAGCCTGTCTGAACTCTCTGATTGCCAGGATACCGTTGTTGTTCTCGCTTCCCTTCAGGACATTGAGGTCGCTGAAGAGCTGCATGCCGAACGTACCGGTGGAGGGAGTGTAGTTAACGTACTTGGAGTTCATGTACTCAGCGATGTTCTCGCTTGCCAGGCTGGCATCGTCGTAGTTACCGGCCAGGAAGCCCATCCACTGGGTTGCGAACTCAGAAACCTTACGGCAGTAGATAGCGGAAACGTTGTACTGGTTCTTGTACTCTTCCATTGCGTAGCCGTACCAGTTCTCGTTCTTTGCGAGCTTGTAGTGAGAGCCTGCCTCAAACTCAACGAGCTTGTAGGGACCCCAGCTTGCAGTGGTCTCGAGAGAAGAGTTGTAGTTAGAGGTCCACAGGGTTGCGCCCTCAGCGGGAGCGATCTTGCAAGCCTCGTACTTGGTCTGGTGAACGAGGGGCAGGCTGGACATGTAGTAAGCAGCCAGGTAGGACAGAGAACCGTCCTCCATCAGGAAGGCGTATGCCTTATCGAGGCAGACAACGATTGCGTTCTCGCCCTCGACAGCGTACATACCAACGGTGTTCCAATCCACCTCATCGCCGTAGCCGGAGAGATAGAACAGAGCCTCCTTGAAGAGACCCTCCTGCTCCTCTGCAGGCAGAGTGCTCCAGTCAAGGCCGAAGGGCATCAGAGCGTAAGCGATCAGCTGCTTAGCAGCCTCCATGTTCTCATCGGTGATCAGCGCGTAGCCGAACTCGTTCTCGGCGTCAGCGATAACCTTCAGAACAGCCTTAGCCTCTGCCGTGCCAACGTAGGAGTTGATCAGCTCCTCGAGAGAGTAGCCGGCAAGGGTCATACCGGTGGTGGTGGTGTTCAGGTAGTAATCAACATCGCCGTTCAGGTCGAAGGAGTAATCGGGGGTCTCGCCGCTCTCGTAAGCGGGAACGACGGGAGCATAGATGGGAGCGCCAGAGTAGAAGTATTCTCTGGAGTTCTTGATTCTCAGGGTGTCATAGTAGGTGTTGGCACGCATGTTCATGAAATCGGGATCCAGCATTGCCTGCATGGAGTACACGAAATCTGCTGCAGTGATAGCCGTACCGTCATCCCACTTCAGGTCGTTACGGAGAGTGATCTTCCAAGCATAGCCGCCCTGTGCCTTCTGATCCTCGGTGTAACCCCACTTTGCATCAACAGTAGAGGTAACGTCCTCAAGCTTGGTTGCTGCAGAGTAGTTGGTGGTGTAAGCACCCAGTACGATGGCATCCTTGTTGATGGAGCCGTCGGCGTTGTACTTCGCATCGCCCTCGAACTTGTAGTCGTAGTCGAAGAAGGAAGAACCGATGTAGCTCATAATCTGAGTATCGTTGTTATCAGCGTAGGTCAGCTCATTCCAGTTACTGGGCATGGTGCTCGTCGTGGTGTTGTACGTTACACGATTGTAAGCGTCGGGATCGATCGGGGGGAGAGTTTCCGCAGGATCGGTCTCGGGAGTGGTCTCCTGAGGATCCACAGGGTCGTTTTTACAACCTGCGAACACAGCAGCAACCATCACCAAGCACAGCACGAGCGCGAGCAAGGATTTGAGATTCTTGTTCATGATGTTTCCTCCATAAAAATTTGGATTATTATTTCATTACCCGCAAAATCACTTTCCTTACAACGCCCACGCATACGCAAGCATCATAATCTCCGCAACGGCCGCCCCTGCGGCTAACATTGAGGCCTCCGCCGGAAGAAAGAAAACTGTACGAATATATGAATACAGATATTATAGCACACAGATCTCGGCTTGTCAATGTTTTGTTGCAAAAAAATCGCATATTTTTTCACATTTTCTTTATTTATTTATAATTAAGGAAAAAATCCATTCAAAAACCGCCCGGATTCTTTAGCGAGCCAAAGCTTTAACCGCCTTTTTGGGCTTCTCTTCCCCCGCAGAGCTTGCCCGTCATCCTCCTTTTTCCGCCGTTTTTTGCATAAAACGAATGAATATTCATTTTTATATGCAATTTCCCTTCCCCGGAAGCAAAAGAAGAGCCTCCTCCGAAGCCGAAGCATCGGAAGAAGCTCTTGCGTTTTGGATCGATTATGCGTTGATCATTCCCTTGATCTCGGACACGCCAACGTACGTTTGTACGTTTCCGCCCTTGGATACCACGAGCGTGGGAGCCTGGCGAATGCCCAGAGCCTCAACCTGCTCGGGATACTGGCTGGCCAGACGCTTTTCGTAAGCGATGCCTGCCTTATCCAGCATTGCAGCTGCGATCTTGCAGTTGGGGCAGGTCTCGGTGGTGAAGAGCCATACGCCCTCCTCTGCGGTGGAGGCGGGAGCCTTTGCCGCGCACGCGCAATCGGGATTGAGGACACCCTGGTGCGTCAGCTTGGAATTCTCCACGTCGTAGACCTTGCGCTCCTTGTACTCCTGCGCCTTACCGTCGTTCCAGTTCTGCACGGGACGGTAATAGCCGGTGATGCGGCTGTATACCTCGGTGGTAGCGCCGCACTCGGGGCACTCAAAATGCTCGCCGGCAATGTAGCCGTGCTTCTTGCAGACCGAGTAGGTGGGAGACATGGTGTAATAGGGGAGCTTGTAGTTCTCCGCAATCTTGCGAACGAGAGATGCGGCAGACTTCCAGTCGGGCAGCTTCTCGCCAAGGAAGGCGTGGAAGACCGTTCCGGAGGTGTAAAGCGTCTGCAGCTCGTCCTGAATATCCAGTGCAGTAAAGATATCCTCGGTGTAATCAACCGGCAGATGCGAGGAGTTGGTGTAGTAAGGCGTTCCGCCGATCTTGGTTGCGGCGTGGATAATGTCGGGATAGAGCTCCACGTCGTGCTTAGCCAGACGGTAGGAGGTGGACTCTGCGGGAGTTGCCTCGAGGTTGTAGAGGTCGCCGTACATCTCCTGATAGTCGGAGAGACGCTCGCGCATATGGTTGAGGACCTCCTTGGTGAACTCCTGCGCATTCTCGTGCGTCAGATCCTCACGGATCCAGTTGGCGTTCAGGCAGGCCTCGTTCATGCCGACAAGACCAATGGTGGAGAAGTGATTGTTGAAGGTGCCGAGGTATCTCTTGGTGTAGGGATACAGACCGTTGTCAAGCAGACGGGTGATGACCGTGCGCTTGATCTTGAGGGATCTTGCGGCAATGTCCATCATCTTGTCCAGACGGGCGTAGAAATCCTTGCGGTCGGTAGCGAGGTAAGCGATGCGGGGCATGTTGATGGTAACCACGCCGACCGAACCCGTGGACTCGCCGCTTCCGAAGAAGCCGCCCGACTTCTTGCGCAGCTCGCGCAGGTCAAGGCGCAGACGGCAGCACATGGAGCGAACGTCGTTCGGCTCCATATCGCTGTTGATGTAGTTGGAGAAATAAGGCGTACCGTATTTCGCCGTCATCTCAAAGAGGAGCTTATTGTTCTCGGTCTCGCTCCAGTCAAAGTCACGCGTGATGGAGTAGGTAGGAATAGGATACTGGA
Source organism: Clostridia bacterium (assembly GCA_017379815.1). GTDB lineage: Bacteria > Bacillota > Clostridia > Oscillospirales > CAG-272 > UMGS1865. The sequence goes on along the minus strand of JAFNVK010000093.1, from coordinate 6,870 downwards.
AGCCGCGGCCGTTGGCGTCACCCTCGATCATGATCTCGATGAAGGCCTTGTTGACCATGGCCATTTCCTTCTCGCAATCCTTATACTTGAAGTCAACCTCCTTGCCGCCGATGATGCAGTTCTGCTCGGCGAGGTCCTTCGGAACGACCCAGTCCAGCGTGATGTTGGAGAAGGGTGCCTGCGTGCCCCAGCGGGAGGGGGTGTTCACGCCGTAAATAAAGGACTGCACGCACTGCTTGACTTCCTTGTAGGAAAGGTTGTCGATCTTGACGAAGGGAGCGAGGTAGGTATCAAAGGAGGAGAAGGCCTGCGCGCCTGCCCACTCGTTCTGCATGATGCCGAGGAAGTTGACCATCTGGTTGCAGAGGGTGGAGAGGTGGGACGCGGGAGCCGAGGTGATCTTTCCGGGAACACCGCCAAGACCCTCCTGGATCAGCTGCTTGAGGGACCAGCCCGCGCAGTATCCGGTAAGCATGGAAAGGTCGTGAATGTGGATGTCGGTATTCTTGTGTGCATTGGCGATCTCGTCGTCATAGACCTCGGAGAGCCAGTAGTTTGCCGTGATGGCACCGGAGTTGTGCAGGATCAGACCGCCGACCGAATAGGTCACGGTGGAGTTCTCCTTTACACGCCAGTCCAGAGCCTTAACGTACTTATTTACAATGTCCTTATAGTCCAGCATGGTGGCGCTGATGTTGCGCACCTTCTCGCGCTGGCGGCGGTAGAGAATGTATGCCTTGGCAACGTCGTCGTAGCCTGCCTTGATCAGCACGCTCTCCACGCTGTCCTGAACGCTCTCGACCGTTATGGTGTCGTTCTCGATCTTATCTGCAAAATCTGCAGTGACCTTCAGGGCCAGAAAATCGATCACGTCGGGGTTATACTGCTTGTCACAGGCGTCGAACGCCTTGGTGATCGCCTTGCTGATCTTGGAAAGATCAAAGGAGACCCGCTTGCCGTCTCTCTTAATTACCGTGTACATAAACATCTCCTATCGTGAAATACTATATATTGTGTTGACGATTTTTATTATATACCACATATCGTGTTTTGTCAATACGTTTTTTCGGTTTTTTCAGTAAAATTTTCCACCTGTTTTTTGTCCATTTTCACCAAAAAAAGCAAGGCCGCAAAAGTTTCCCTCAAAGAAAGCTCTCTTGCGGCCTCTATATCTTGTGTTTTCTCCTTCAGCGCACGCGCGTCGGCACTCCGCGTGCCTCGGCGGCCGCCTGCATGGCGGCGAGCGTCTTCTTGGGAACGGGGCTCATCCCCTGCCCCACCAGATCTCCCGAATCCACAAAGTTCTGGAGGTAGTAGACCGGGGCACCCTTGATCCACTCTGCGATGGCGGCAATATCCTCGACAGTGTGCAGCTCTGCCGTTACCGTGGTGCGCAGCTCAAAGGGGACGTGTCCCGCAAGGAGAAAGGCAAGGCTTTTCTCGATCTCCTGCAGAGCAAGTGTGGAAAGCCCCGCCGTTTGTGCGTACTTCTCCCGGCGGTTCTTCACGTCCATCGCTACGTAATCCACAAGCCCCGCCTCCACGAGTGCGCGCAAGCGATCCGGGAAGGTGCCGTTGGTATCCAGCTTAACCGAATAGCCCATCGCCTTGATCCGAGAGAGGAGCTCCTCCAGTCCCTTCTGGAGCAGCGGCTCGCCTCCCGTGATGCAAACGCCGTCAAGAATCCCACGGCGCTTCTCCAGCTGGCGAAGAACATCCTCCTCGCAAAGCCGCGCGGAGGGATCAACGTGACTGACCAGAGCGGCATTATGACAGAAAGGGCATCGGAAATTGCATCCCTCCGTAAAAAGGATGCAGGCTACCTTGCCCGGGTAATCCAGAAGCGTCAGCTTTTGAAAGCCTTGAATCCGCATATTTCGGTCTCCTTTTTTTGACGTTCCACCAAAATGTGGAGCGTTTTCTTCCTTATATTATTATTGTGGTCCGTTTCGCGGCAAAAGGAACGCGTGCCGGAAGCAAAGCGTGCCGGGAAGGTTGCTTCCCGGCACGCGGCTGTTCGTCAGTTGAGAGACGGGATCAGTCTTCCGTCTTTTCCGTCTCCGTTTCCTCATCCTCCTGCTCATCCTCCTCGGCAGGGGGCGGCGTGACCTCGACCTTGATCTCATGGGTCATGGTCTCGTCGGCAGACAAAACGGTAACGGTCAGGTTTTCATACACAAAGGAATCGCCCAGGCGAGGAATGTTCTCAAAATGCTCGGTGAGCCAGCCGTTGACGGTGGTGGATCCGATCTCATCATCCGGCTCCAGCTCAAAGAAGCTGAAGAACTCGTCGATCGACGTGCTGGAGCGCACCGTGTAGGTATTCTCCGCGATCTCGGTGATGGACTCGATCTCCTCGTCCTGCTCATCCCAGATCTCGCCGACCAGCTCCTCCAGAATATCCTCCATGGTCACGATACCCGACGTGAAGCCGTACTCGTTGACCACGATGACGATGTGGGTGCGGTTCTTCTGCATCTCCTTAAAGAGGACGTCCAGGTGCATGGTCTCGGGCACGAACACGGGGGCCATGATGGCCTGCTCCATGTCAAAATCCTCGCGCGTGCGCTTGAGGAGGAAATCCTTGGTGTGCAGGATACCGAGAATGCGGTCCACGCTCTCGGCAAACAGCGGAATGCGGGAGTATCCCTCAAGCTCGAGGATCTCGAGGAGCGATTCCTCCGAAATATCGCGCGGCAGAGCGACCATATCGCTGCGCTGGGTCATGACGTCGGCAGCGGTCAGACGGTCGAGCTTAAAGACGTTCTTGATGTACTCAATGTCGTCACCGTCCAGCGTTCCCTCGTCCACACCGGCATCCAGCATGATGACGATGTCCTCCTCGGAAACGGTCTCCTCCTTCTCGTTGGGGTTGATGCCAAAGAGGCGGAGCACGCCGTTGGTGGAAACGGTGAGTAACCAGACGATGGGCTTGAGAATAGCCATGAGGAAGGAGATCACTCCGCTGACGGCGGAGGCAAGCTTTTCCTTATGCTTCATGGCGATGCGCTTGGGCACAAGCTCGCCAAGCACGAGCGTGAAGTAGGACAGGATCAGGGTGATGAGAATGACCGAAATCGTGTCCACCGTCTCGTAATAGCGAGGAGCGATGTTGAAGACGTCCAGGAAGAATGCGGTCAATCCATCCGAAAAGCTATCGGCCGCGAATGCGGAGCCGAGGAAGCCTGCAAGGGTAATGCCAACCTGAATGGTAGAAAGAAAACGGGTAGGGTCCTCAATGATCTTAAGCATCTTTTTTGCCTTTTTGTCCCCGTCTTCGGCGGTAGACTTCAGCTTTTTCTCATTCAGGGAGATCACGGCGATCTCGGTGGCGGCAAAAAAGGCATTCAGCAGGATCAGGACCAGCTGCAGCAATAGTTGAAGAAACATAATAACCTCTCTTTGTTCAAAATTCTTGGAATGGCTGTGTGTCTGCTATGCAATATCTCACATCCGCATGCAAAAGAGCGTGCGCCGCAGCCTCAGGCTGCAAAACCATGGCAAGAACCCGGGAGGTTCTTCTGAAAACACCTCATCCGAGGTGCAACTTCGGGGCAATTCCATTTCTTTCTCCTTCTTTTCAAATTTTCATATGCAGAGCAATCATATCATACTTTTTATAAAATGTCAAGAGCTTCTCGCCAAATATATATCGCGTTTCCGCTTTATTTATAAAATTTATTCTCATTTTCCAAGGAAAAGGCAAAAAAAGAAGCCCCTTGCGGGCAAGACCTCCTGCAAAAGAGAAATGACCCTTGACCGCAGGTTGTAAGTCCGCGACCAAGGGTCATTTCTGTTCACTCTTAGTATCTAACATCCTTTGTTATCCTCGCTTTCCTAATCTACCCCTTGCTCTTTGCTCGCACTTCGCTAAAACACACACAAATCTCGGTTTCTTTTGCAGAAGATGACTTTTTGTTTCTTTCTCGTGCTGCCGTTGGCAAAAGGTGAATGAAGGTTCAACGCTTGCGTCCTTCGGGAGATCCTCTCTTGTTTGGCGGATTCCGATTTTCCTTGCCCTTCTCCCGTTCCCGAATTCCGATCGATCTGCTGCGTTACACCGCCGTGTCGGCACTTTTCGTGTGCCTGAAGCATTAAGCGAATCTCCGTACGGCTCTCTCTTTCCCTTCCGTACGTTCTACCGGTTCGATCCATTCGGGTTTCTGCGATCGTTGAACAAAGTCGGTTACTTGTTCATTGGCTTGTACCTTCCTTTCTTCACCTATAGTATAGCACAGTTCAAGGGGTTTTGCAATTGACAAATTGCAAGAAGTTCACAATATTTTTTTGTGCAAATAGCGGAAATTAGTGAAAACGCACAAAAATCTGTTGACAAACGCCCAAAACCATGCTATACTGTATATGTTGTGTTGCTCCGCATTTTGCGGCATCAACAGAAAAGGATCGGCAGAAACCGTTAAAACGGCTCTGCCGACCTTTTTTGTTTTATTTCTCCAACCGCCCTTCCCTTTCGAGAATGCGCTTGAGATAGCGTCCCGTGTGGGAGGCCTCCACGAGGGCGACCTGCTCGGGCGTGCCCGTGGCCAGGAGCGTTCCGCCTCCTTCTCCGCCCTCCGGGCCGAGATCAATGATGTGATCTGCGCACTTGATGACGTCCAGATTATGCTCGATGACCAGCACCGAGTTTCCGGCGTCGCAAAGCCGTTGCAGGACCTCGAGCAGCTTTGCCACGTCGGCCGTATGCAGACCCGTGGTGGGCTCGTCGAGGATATAGACCGTGCGTCCCGTGGAGCGGCGCGCCAGCTCGGTGGCGAGCTTGACTCTCTGCGCCTCACCGCCCGAAAGCGTGGTCGAGGATTGACCGATCTTGACGTAGCCGAGGCCAACGTCATAGAGCGTTTGCAGCTTGCGCTGAATGGTGGGAAGCCCCTCAAAGAAGGAAAGCCCCTCCTCCACCGTCATTTCCAGAACGTCATAAATGTTTTTCCCTTTGTAATATACGTCCAGCGTATCGCGGTTATAGCGTTTTCCCTTACAAACGTCGCAGGTGACGTAAACGTCGGGTAAAAAGTGCATCTCAATGCACTTGACGCCGTCGCCCTCACAGGCCTCGCAGCGCCCTCCCTTGACGTTGAAGGAGAAGCGTCCGGGCTTAAAGCCCTTCGCCTTTGCATCGCGCGTCTGCGCAAACAGATCGCGAATATCGCCAAACAGGCCCGTATAGGTTGCGGGATTGGAGCGTGGCGTGCGCCCGATGGGGCTTTGGTCAATGCAGATCACCTTGTCCAGATGCTCCAGCCCCTCAAGCGAGCGGTGCTTGCCTGCGTAGGTGATGGCGTGGTTGAGCTTTTCCGCCAGAACGGGATAGAGAATGCCGTTGACAAGCGAGGATTTGCCCGATCCCGAAACGCCCGTGACGCACACGAAGCAGCCCAGGGGAATATCCACGTCCAGATCCTTCAGATTATTCTTTGCCGCTCCGCGGATCGCAAGCACGTGCCCGTTGCCCGTGCGGCGCGTGTTCGGAATGGCGATCTTGCGTCTTCCCGAGAGGTAATCTCCCGTGATGGAGGCAGGATTCTCCTTGATCTCCTCGGGCGTTCCTGCCGCCACGATCGAGCCGCCGTGAATGCCCGCACCCGGGCCGATATCGAGAAGGTAGTCGGCGTTCTCCATCGTCTCCTCGTCGTGCTCCACCACGATCACGGTGTTGCCGATGTCGCGCAGACGCTTCAGCGTGGCGATGAGCTTGGAGTTGTCGCGCTGGTGCAGACCGATGCTCGGCTCGTCCAGAATATACAGCACGCCAACGAGGGAGGAGCCGATCTGCGTGGCCAGACGGATGCGCTGGGCCTCACCGCCCGAGAGCGTTCCCGCCTTGCGCGAAAGGGTCAGATAGTCCAGACCCACGCTCACGAGAAAGCTCAGCCTTGCGCGCACCTCCTTAAGAATTTCCCCCGCGATGGATCTCTCGGTTTCGCTCAGATCCAAGGCATTGACAAATTCCAACGCCTTCTCCACCGAAAGTGAGCAAAGCTCGTGAATGTTCAGCCCTCCTACCGTAACGGCGAGCATGGTCTTTGATAGGCGCTGACCGTGGCATTCGGGACAAGGCGCCTCCTCGGTGAACTGCTCGTAGTAATCGTTCCCCATCATCTGCATACGGTTCCGGATCATCTGGACAAGGCCCTCGAACTTCACCCTTTGGTGATGCTCCTCCTTGCCGTACCAGCGGTGGATATCGTAGATCTCCTCCCCCGTGCCGTAGAGCAGCTGCTCGTATTGCTTCTCGCTGAACTGCTCGATGGGGGTGGAAAGCGTAAAGCCGAAGCGCTCACCGACGGCCGAGAAGAGAGGCCCGTTCCAGCTCTCCTCCTCCAGCGTCTTAAAGCCGTTGACGTTGATCGCACCCTGACGGAGCGAGAGCGTTTTGTCCGGGATCAGGCGCTCCGGCGAGATGCGCTGCAGCTCGCCAAGACCTGCACAGTGCGGACACGCGCCCATGGGATTGTTGAAGGAGAACATCCGCGGCTCAAGCTCACCAAAGGAGATGCCGTGCTCCTCGCAGGCATAGGACTGGGAAAACTCCAGCTCCCGTGCCTCCTCCCCCTCACGGGGAACGGTCACGATCAAAAGGTGCCCCTCGGCGGCGTGGAGCGCGTTCTCGACCGAGTCCGAAAGGCGAGTCTCGATGCCCTCGCGCATCACCAGACGGTCCACCACGATCTCGACCGTGTGCTTCAAATTCTTATCCAAGCGGATCTCCTCGGAGAGATCGTAAAGGCTTCCGTCCACGCGCACGCGGACGTAGCCGCTCTTTCTGGCGCTCTCCAGAACCTTCTCGTGCGTGCCCTTCTTGGCGCGCACCACGGGCGCCAGCACCATAAAGCGCTCCCCCTCGGGAAGCTC
>JAFNVK010000092.1 GCA_017379815.1 Clostridia bacterium | reverse complement strand
CGTGGCAAACCGCATCGCAAAAGGAAAATACGAAATCGACGGCAGGGAATACACCGCCTTTATCAACAACGGCCCAAGCTCTCTGCACGGCGGAAGGATCGGCTTTTCGCACCGCCTCTGGACGGTCGAGCCGAGAGACGGAGAAGATCCCACCCTCATCCTGACCCTGCATTCGCCCGACGGCGAGGAGGGCTATCCCGGAAATCTTGACGTCACCGTCACCTATACGCTTTTCGCGGATGCCGTCTCGATCCGCTACGAGGCCGTGACCGACCAATGCACCCCCGTGAACCTCACCAATCACGCCTACTTCAATCTCGGCGGCTATGCCGCGGGGAGCATTCTCGGGCACACGCTCCGGCTTGATGCCGACCGTTTTCTCCCTACCGACGCCGATCTGATCCCCACGGGCGAGCTTCGCGCGGTCGAGGGAACACCCTTTGATTTCCGCATTCCCAAGGCGATCGGACGGGATTTTGACCTTGCATATCCCGAGCTTGCGCTCACCGGTGGCTACGATCATTGCTTCTGCTTTATCGGAGGAGAGACCGAGACGCCCGTTTTGCGTGCAGAGGCTTTTGAGCCGATCAGCGGACGCGTGATGCAGGTCTACACCAACCAGCCCTGTGTGCAGCTTTATACCGGTAATTTTCTCAAGGATCCTGCACACCCGCTCTCCGGCGGTTATCCGCAGATGCCGCAAACGGCCTTTTGCCTGGAAACGCAAAAGATGCCCGACGCGCTTCATCATGCGCACTTTGACAATATCATTCTCTCACCCGGCGAGCGTTACGATTATACCACGGTCTATCGCTTTTCGGTCTCCTGAACAAAAAAGACGCTTAGGCAGACTCTTCCCAAACGGAAGGGTCTGCTTTTTGCATATCCAAAAGGTCATTCTCATACCATTTTGTGAGGTGATAAACATGAACATCCGTATGCTTTTGCAAAAAATTACCCTTTTGCTTCTTCTGGTCAGTCTTCTGCTTGCACCGACAGCCCTCCTATCCTCTGCCGAGGAAGGACCTTCGTCCGTTCCTCAGGGTGAGGACGGAGCAGGGGAGGTCTTTCGCTCCCCCTTTGCCGCCGAGGAGGGCTCTCTTTCGTTGGCATGTAAGAGTGCGATCCTGATGGAGGCTAAGACCGGTGCGATCCTTTATACGCAGAATGCCGACGAGGCGCTTCCACCCGCATCGGTCACTAAGATCATGACGCTCCTGCTCGTGATGGAAGCCGTTGACGCGGGAACGCTCCGCTTGGATACGCTTCTATCCGTGTCTGCCAACGCCGCCTCCATGGGAGGGTCGCAGGTCTATCTGAAGGAGGGCGAGCGCATGAGCGTCGAGGATCTGCTCAAAAGCGTGGTCATCGCCTCGGCCAACGATGCCGCCGTTGCCCTTGCCGAGGCGGTTGCGGGGAGCGTTCCTGCCTTTGTGACACGCATGAACCAAAAGGCCGAGCGTCTCGGCATGACGAACACGCATTTTGAGAACGTGACCGGACTTGACGACACGGCAACGAATCATCTGACCAGCGCCCATGATATTGCCGTCATGTCCCGCGCCCTGATCTCGCACGAGGAGATCCTACCTTACAGCTCCACCTGGATGGATAGCATCCGCAACGGAGAATTTGGGTTGACCAATACGAACCGTCTCGTTCGCTTCTATCCGGGCTGCAACGGACTGAAAACCGGATCTACCGCAAAGGCCGGCTTTTGCATCAGTGCAACAGCCGAGCGCGACGGGCTCTCCCTGATCTGCGTCATCATGGGGGCAGAATCGCGCGACGTGCGCAACCACGCCGCCTCCACGCTTCTGGATTGGGGCTTTGCCGAATACGGACTCTATACCTCTGACGAGGAGGAGCTTGCGCCGATCGTCCTGCAGGGAGGCACCGTCCCCTTTGCCGCGGTGAAGAAGGATCGTTTTTCCTGCGTCGTGCCAAAGCAGCTTTGCGGACGCGTGGAGATGCGCATCAATCTCCCGGACGCTCTCAGCGCCCCTATTTCGGCCGGTGAGCCGATCGGATGCGCAGAGTTTCTGTTGGAGGGCAGGGTGATCGGCAACGTTCCCATTGTTGCCGGGGAATCCGTTATGCGGATCGATCTGTTTTCCATTCTCCGCAAGCTGGCAGCGAAATTTCTATTGATCTAAAGAGAAAAAGTTGATAAAAAATCAAAAAAAGTATTGTAATTCATGCCGTTCTGTTGTATAATGTTTACTGTTAATTTTATTCCAAAAGGACGGTTTTGCTATGGCCATCAAGTTAAACGATCGGTATACCTCAACATTCATCTCTGCAAGTGATCTTGCCTCGATCCAGCCCGCCGTTACGGCCGCAGATCAGCTTCTGCGCACCAAGAGCGGCGCGGGAAACGATTTTCTCGGTTGGGTCACGCTGCCTGAGGATTACGATAAAGAAGAATTCGCACGCATCAAGGCTGCGGCCGAAAAGATCAAGAAGAGCTGTGACGTTCTCGTGGTGATCGGCATCGGCGGCTCTTATCTCGGTGCGCGTGCCGTGATCGAATACCTCAAGTCTCCGATCTATAACAATCTCAAAAAGGATACTCCCGACGTATATTTTGCCGGAAACTCCATCAGTGCAACGGCGCTGAACGAGCTTCTTGCCATCTGCGAGGGCCGTGACGTTTGTGTGAACGTGATCTCCAAGTCGGGAACCACCACCGAGCCTGCCGTCGCCTTCCGCGTATTCCGCGCGCTTCTGGAGCAGAAATACGGCAAAGAGGGCGCAAGAGAGCGCATCTTCGTCACCACCGACCGCGCAAAGGGAACGCTGAAGCAGTTTTCCACCGACGCGGGATACGAGACCTTCGTCGTTCCGGATGACGTTGGCGGACGCTTCTCGGTGCTGACTGCCGTGGGTCTGTTGCCCATCGCAGCTGCAGGTATTGATATTGACCAGCTGATGCTGGGTGCCGCTAAGGCAAGCCACGATTACACCGACACCGACATCAACCGCAACGATTGCTACCGCTATGCCGCGATCCGCAATCTGCTCTACCGCCAGGGCAAGGCCGTGGAGATCCTGACCGCCTACGAGCCCTCCTGCGCCATGCTCAACGAATGGTGGAAGCAGCTGTATGGCGAGAGTGAGGGTAAGGACGGCAAGGGCCTTTTCCCGGCATCCGTGATCTTCTCCACCGATCTGCATTCGCTCGGTCAGTTCATTCAGGACGGCAGCCGCATTCACTTTGAGACGGTTCTGGATATTGCCGACATGGGCAATCGCTTTGCGATCCCGAACGATCCTGCCAACATCGACGGCCTCAACTTCCTCTCCGGCATGGATCTGGACGACGTCAAGAAGATGGCTATGCAGGGAACTGTTCTTGCACACGTCGACGGCGGCGTTCCCAATCTGATCCTCGAGATCAACGAAAAGAGCGCCTTCGTGCTTGGCGAGCTGCTCTATTTCTTCGAGCTTGCCTGCGCGATCTCGGGCTATATTCTGGAGGTCAACCCCTTCAACCAGCCCGGCGTTGAGGCCTACAAGAAGAATATGTTCGCTCTGCTCGGAAAACCCGGATACGAGGATTTGCGCGCGGATCTGGAAAAAAGATTGCAAAATTCCTGATCAGTACAGAAAAATTCATCAGAACGGCAAGAAAACCCCTTGACTTTATTACCGGAATTTGTTATAATGGTCTTACAAGGACGGTCCTTGCCGACCGTTTGAATTGTGGGAGGTAAAATTACATGTTGAAATTAATCGTTGGAGTCAAAGGCACGGGAAAGACGAAAACTCTGATCAATCTGGTAAACGGTGCTCTGGAAGTAACCAAGGGCGACGTTGTTTGCATTGAGAAGGGCGTCAAGCTCAGATATGACATTAAGCCTACGGCTCGCTTGGTTAACGTGGAAGAATATATGATCGCAGATGCCCAGGCTCTCTACGGCTTTATCGCAGGCATTCTCTCCAGCAATCACGACGTCACCGATCTTTTCGTGGACGGAACGCTCAAGATCTGCGGAGATCTGGCCGCCTTTGAGGCTCTTGCTCCCGAGCTGAACAAGCTTGCCTCCAAGCTGAACGTAAACCTGGTCATGACCGTTTCCACCCCCCTGGAGACCGCTTCCGAAATCATTCGTCAGTTCGTCTGATTTCATCACCCCACTTTGGGGATCATCTTCCGCAGTTCTGCCGGACCCCCTGCAGAGCTGCGGATTTTTTATTCCGCGAAAATACCGACTAAAATGACAGAAGGGAGGTTGCGTCTTGATCCTCATCATTGCCGAAAAGCCAAGCCTTGGCCGAAACATTGCCGCAGGAATCGGTCCTATGCAAAAGCGACAAGGGTATCTTGAAGGCCAGGGCTATCTGATCACCTGGGCCTTTGGTCATCTGTTTTCCCTGTGCGACATTGAAGCATACGGCAAAACGCCCTCCGCCACGTCCCGTTGGACGATGGAGAACCTTCCTTGCTTTCCGGAGGAATTTCGCTTTGAGCTTCGCCCGGGAGCCGATAAAAAGCCGGACAGCGGCATTCAGCGTCAGTTCGCCGTGATCGAGCAGCTCTGCAACCGCCCCGACGTGGACACCATCGTCAACGCGGGAGACGCAGACCGCGAGGGAGAGATCATCGTGCGTCTGTGCATTCGTCACGCCCTGAAAACGCCCAAGGCGCTCAAGCGTCTCTGGCTCCCCGACCAGACGCCGCAGACCGTTGCGGCCGCCCTGCAGGACATGAAGGACGAGCAGGAGTATGACGCTCTTGCCGACGAGGGCTTTGCCCGCACCTATATCGATTGGCTTTACGGCGTTAACCTGACCCGTTACGCCACCCTCAAATCGGGAACGCTTTTACGCGTGGGACGCGTGATCGTGCCAATCGTCAAAGCCATTTACGACCGTGACATGGCGATCCGCCATTTCGTGCCCGGAAAGTATTTTTCTCCCGTCAGTAAGGAAGAAACGAACGGTGAGGTCGTGGAGCTTGTCTCCAAGCACCGCTTTGAGGCGGACGAGCTGCAGAATGCGCTCGAGCTTTGCCGCCGCTATAACCAGACCGGTGCTTACGTCAAGGACGTCAAGCAAAAGAAGGACCGCCTTTCTCCGGGCAAGCTTTATTCACTCTCCAAGCTGCAGAACGTGCTGGGAAAGAAGTATAAGATGTCCATGCAGGAAAGCCTTTCCATCGTGCAAGGGCTTTACGAAAAGGGCTATCTCACCTATCCGCGTACCAACTCCGAGTATCTCGCCACGGCAGAGAAGGGGAAGATCCGCAAGATCCTCGAGAGCTGCGCCAAGATCGGCTATCCCGTGGTCTTCAAGGATCACAAGGGCATCTTTGACGACAGCAAGATCGAATCCCACTCCGCCCTGACGCCGACCTACAAAATCCCCGACAAGCATCAGCTCAGCGAGCGCGAGATGCAGGTCTATTCCACCGTCTTCCGCCGCTTTGTGGCCGTGTTCTGCGCCGAGGAATGCGTCGTCTTTCGCACCGAGATCACGGTTGCCGTGGGCGACCTTGAGGAGTTCGTGCTTCGCGGCATGACCATGCTGGAAAAGGGCTGGACCAAATACGACGATTACACTCAGCGGGACAAGCTTCTGCCCAATCTTAAAAAGGGCGACGCCGTAAACATCGACTTCAAGCCCGCCGAGAAGGAGACCACGCCGCCGAGGCACTACACCATCGAAACCCTGAACAACTACCTCAAAAACCCCTTCAAGGAGGAGAAAAAGGCCGCAAAGGAAAGCGCAGAGGCCGAGGAGGAAGGGGCGCAAGCCGATGACAGCGAGGACTACCGTGCGATCTTCGAAGGCCTTGAGCTTGGCACCGAGGCCACGCGAACGGGAATCATCGACAACGCGCGCAAGAGCGGTTACATTGACCTTAAAAAGGACGTTTATACCATCCTGCCGGGCGGTGAATTCCTGATCGAATCGCTTTTGCAGATGCAGATCTCCATGGATAAATACAAGACCTCTCAGCTCGGCCAGGCCTTGAAGCGCGTCTATCGCGGAAGCATGACCGTCAGGGAGAGCGTAGCCCTTGCCGAGGAGGAGATCCGCGAGATCTTTTCCAAAAAGGTCGATCCCACGTTCCTCAAGGATTCCGAGATCGGCTTCTTTGGTGACGTGGTAGGGAAGTGTCCGCTTTGCGGAAAAGACCTGAAGCGTCAGCGCAGCTTTTACGGCTGCTCGGGATATCGCGAGGGCTGCCGCTTTTCGGTCAACACGCGAATCTGCGGAAAAACCGTCTCGATCCATCATCTAAGGCAACTCACCGAGGACGGAAAAACCGAACTGATCGAGGGCTTTACGTCCAAAAACGGAAATCCCTTCAGCGCCGCCCTAAAGCTGGAAAACGGGCGCGCCGTCTTTGATTTTCCTCCTAAGAATACGGCTTCTGCCGCAGGGGGACAGATCTGGGACGGAGAAGCACCTCCGCCGCCCGACGATCCGCCTCCGGAATATTAAGAACAAAAAACGGACAGACCTCCGCGATCGGAGATCTGTCCGTTTTGCTTTTATGAGCAGAAATTATCTGTTGGCGAGAACGTTCTTCTCGTACTCCTGCAGGGTCAGGAACCACTTCTCGTCGCCGACGATGCCTGCGCGTGCGCAGAACTCGTTCCAAACGTCGCCGATCGGGTAGAACTTCATCTCCTCCTGCAGCATCATCAGCTCGGTGAACTGAGAGGAATCCTGCAGCTGCTTGAGCTTTTCGTTCGGGAGAAGCAGAGCGTTGAGCAGAGCCTTCTGTACCGAGCGTACGCCGATGACCCAAGCGGCAAGGCGGTTGATGGAGGCATCAAAATAGTCGGTAGCAAGGATCACGCGGTCAAGCGCGTCGTTGCGGACGACCTCCTTCATCATCTCAACGGTCTCGTCGTCGTAGCGAACGACGTGGTCGGAATCCCAACGCACACCGCGCGTGACGTGCAGAGCGATCTTCTCGTTGAAGCAGAGCAGCGCCGAGATCTTGTCCGAAACCACCTCGGTGGGATGGTAGTGACCGTTGTCCATGAGCGGGAGAATGCCACGCGTAGCGGAGTAGGAAAGCGTGAACTCTGCCGAGCCGGCCGTATAAGACTCAAAGCCGATACCGAACACCTTGGACTCGAGCGTAACGTAAACGAGGCTCTTGTCATATCCGCAGCCCAGGATCTTGTCCAGAGAATCCATATAGCGCATTCTCGGGCCGAGGCGGTCTGCAGGGATATCCTTCAGGCCGTCGGGGATCCAGATGTTCATCAGGCAGGGCATACCGGTCTCGCGGGCAAAATACTCGGAGATGCGGATGCAGGCAATGCCGTGACGGATCCAGAAGGCGCGGATCTCCTCGTCGGGGTTGGTCAGCGTGCCGTTGGCGGCAAGAGGATGAGAGAAGTAGGTGGGGTTGAAGTCAAGACCCAGTCCGCGTGCCTTGGCAAACTCTACCCAAGGGCGGAAATGCTCGGGCTTGATCTGGTCGCGGTCAGCGATCTTGCCGTCCTCATAGATGCCGTAGCAGGCATGTACGTTGATCTTATGCTTTCCGGGAATGAGGGAAAGCGCCTTGTCAATATCCTGCATCAGCTGCTCGGGATTGGTTGCGGCACCGGGATAGTTACCGGTCGTCTGAATGCCGCCGGTCAGCTCGCCTGCATTCTCAAAGCCCTTAACGTCGTCGCCCTGCCAGCAGTGCATGGAAATGATCACTTTAGAGAGCTTTTCAATAGCCGCCTCGGTATCAACACCGGCTGCGGCGTAACGCTCCTTCGCGATTTGATAAAGTTCTTTCTGGGTCATGGGGAAACCTCCATATAAATTTATTTTCCTTTTATTGTCTATATTATAGTTAAAAACGGGATCTTTTGCAATAGGTTCACCCAAAACAGAAAAATAGACCCCTAATCAGAAAATATGACCCCCTATAAAAGAGGGAATATTCTGCTCATTTTCTGCAAAAAAACGGCTAAAGAGGTTGAATTTTTAGGCAGATACCTAAAAAACCGAAAAAGTGCGAAAAAATATGCAAATCGTATTGACAAAATCAATAAAATTGAGTATAATATCTGCATAAATAAAGGCAAATTTTGTTTTTTATTCAATATATACGGATTTTTATTCATTTATGAGGTGGCCATGGCAAAGGTATTTATCGATGGGAGCGCCGGCACGACGGGGCTCCGCATAAGAGAGCGTCTTTCCGAGCGAAAGGAGATCTCCCTGATCACACTCCCCGAGGCGGTGCGCAAGGAGCCTTCGGCAAGGCAAAAGGCGATCGAAGAGGCCGACGTAGTCTTTCTCTGTCTGCCTGACGATGCCGCAAAAGAATCCGTGGCTCTGGCAGAAAACACAGACGCCGTGATCATTGACACCTCCACCGCGCACAGAACCGCTCCCGGCTGGGTCTACGGCATGCCCGAGCTTTGCGGTCAGCGTGAGCGCATCCGCACCTCAAAGCGCATTGCCAATCCCGGTTGTCACGCCAGCGGCTTCGTCGCGCTCATCGCACCGCTCGTCAAAGAGGGCTTCCTCTCTCCCGACGCCGCGCTGACCTGTACCTCTCTGACGGGATATTCGGGCGGAGGGAAGAAGATGATCGCCGAGTACGAGGGCGACTCTCGCGATCCGCTCCTTGATGCTCCGCGGATGTACGGACTTTCCCAGCAGCACAAGCATCTGGCCGAAATGCAAGCCGTATGCGGTCTTTCGCGTCCGCCGATCTTCTGTCCCATCGTCGCTCCCTTTTACAGCGGCATGGAGGTGACCGTCCCGCTCTTTTCAGAGCAGCTCTCGGTCTCGCCAAAGCGTATCGGCGAGCTTTACGCCGATTATTACCGCGAGGGGTTGATCCGTTTTCTTCCCGAGGCAGGCGAGGCAGGCTTCCTTTCCGCCGCCGCGCTTTCGGGCAAGGACACGATGCAGATCACACTTGCGGGAAATGCCGACAGGATCCTGCTCGTTGCCCGCTTTGACAATCTCGGCAAGGGCGCTTCGGGCGCCGCCATTCAGAACATGAATCTTATTCTCG
>JAFNVK010000091.1 GCA_017379815.1 Clostridia bacterium | reverse complement strand
CCTCCGGGAAGGACGCCCTCGTCCATAAGTCCTCGCTTGATGGAACGCTTCATTGCCTCCCAGATCTCCTGCATATAGGTAAGAAAGCCCTCGCCCTCCATCTCCACGGCATAATCGCAAAGGCGTATGCCCTTCTCACGGCAATAGGCGGCGATCTCCTCAAAGCGATCGTGCGGATAGACGCTTGGGGGCGTGACGGTCGGGTCGCCAAGGAAGGCGATGCTTCCGCCGCCCACGCTGAACACGCGCGCACTGCCGCACTCCGCGTCGCCGCAGTAGGCGACGAGATCCATGGTGTTGGGATGCGGAACCTCGCTTTCCCCGTCGAAGATGACCTCGCAGGGGTGGGGAGCAAAGGTCTTTTCGATCACCGAATCCGTGCCGTGTCCCCTGCCCGTCTTGGCAAGAGACCCGTAAAGCACCGCGCGAAAGCGGTCGGCCTGCGGATAGCGCTGCAAAAAGGTCTTGACTGCCCTCTCCGGTCCGATCGTGTGCGATGAGGATGGGCCTCGCCCGATCTTATAAAGCTCGGTAATGGATTGCATAGCTTCTTTCTCCTCGTCCTTGCATTTTGGGCACGCCGCAGAACGCGATCCTGCCCACACTTCCAAGAATTTATTGTAACACACTTTTTGCCGCTTGTCAATCCTTTTCGTGCGCCTTCGTGCGCCGCAAAGTGGGAATGACGCCGCGCGGAAGGGCCGAAGGAAGGAGGCCCGCCGATCCCGACCTCCCCCTTTCCGCACGCGGGAGCAGGATCCGCACGCTCCCCGGAAAACGGGAGCAAAAAAGCCCGAGGCACAGGCGTTGCATCGGTAAAGACACAATCGCTGTACCTCGGGCTTGCTGTCCGGGGCTATTCAAATCCGCGCTTACTCCTCCATGAAAGAGGAAAAGACCGCTTTTTCAAAATTTCTTGCCGATTCATTCCCCGCGCCGCCGTCAAACTTGGAATTCTTCATGTACACGGCAACAATACGGTTGACCGGATCGACCCAAAAATGACTTCCATATGCGCCGCTCCAGCCAAAGGTCCCCTTGGGCAAATAGCGATATCGCTCCTCCGTGATCACGCGCACACCAAGTCCCCACCGCTCGTGGTAGGGCATAATGTCCTTTGAGACGTGGGGTGAGCCAAGTAAGGCAACGCTTTCCTCCGTAAGGATCTGTCCTGCCTTGGTTTTGCCCTGGTGCAACAGCATTTTTGCAAAATTGGCGTAGTCGTGCAGGGTAGAAATCAACCCGGCGCCGCCCAAATAGTGCGTGCACGGATAGCTCTCGAAAACGCAGCCCTCAGGCATGGCAAAGACAGCGTTTTCGCCATTCTCTTTTTGATGCATTTCGACCATGCGCACTTTCTGCTCCACCGAAGGAATAAACGTTGTATCCGGCATTTCGCAGGGAGCAAGGATCTCCTTCTTTAAGAAGGTCAGATAATCCGTTCCGGATACCGTTTCGATGATCTTTGCCAGGACGTTGAAGGCCGCCGTACCGCTGTATAGCTGCTTCGTTCCGGGTTCATAATCCAAGCCGCCCTTCAAATAAAACGCAACGGCAGAATCCAGTGTTTTTTTGTCGTCGGGCGTGATGCCCTTGAATTTTTCCGGAATCGTGGCGATGCCGGAGGTGTGCGTTAACAGATGGCGCAGAGTAGGCAGCTTTTGCGGCTCCGACAGATTCCCCTGCGCATCTTTGATCTTTATCCTTCCGAACTCCGGCAAAAAGCGGTCAATGGGATCATCCAGAGAGAGCAAGCCTCTTTCGACAAGGATCAGGGTTGCCACCGCGGTGATCGGCTTCGTCATGGAGGCCAGGCGAAAAACCGTATTGCCGGTGATCGGGACATCCCCCTTTAAGGTCTGTGTCCCATAGCATTTTTCGAGCTCGACACCATCCTGATAAACGTAATACGCAGACCCAAACAGCTTATGATTGTCCATGTCGTATGCCGCGGCGCGATCTATGTTTTCGCCCAAACGGTTGATATCCAGCCGATTCATCATGTCCTCCGTAAATTTTTCGTTCCTCCGTGGCAAAAAGCGCACGGGAATTTTTATCCTGTATTGCTTTTTTATTATATTACAAAAGCCATCAGATGTCAACCCTTTTGAAGAATGGAGCATGCGTTGAAAAAGCGAAGCCCACGCCTGTGGGCATTCCGCAAGCGGAAGCGAAAACGACGCGTCAGTTCCGACTTCGTCGGAGCTGCCTGTCGCGCATGGTTGGCGTTGGGGCGAGACCGAAAAACACGTTATCCCGGCTCGAACCAAGCGACTCGTTTCGCTTCGCTCAACCGCGAATTTGCTAGACGGCCGGACGCCGTCCTTCTGCAAGCAGAACCGCAAAGTTCGCGCCTGTGCCTCGCGCTGCGCGCTCACCGCAGGTTGGCGCGAATGCTCGGGCACAGCGGGAAAGGGAGCCAAAGCAAAAGACCACCCGATTGGGTGGTCTTTGCTTTGGCTCCCCCTGCTGGGTTAGCGAAGCAAAAAGCTGCCGGTGGCAGGTTTTTGCAAGCGGTGTCCGCAACGCGGACTGGCGCGAAGCGGAACCAGCGACAACCTGAGTTAACACTGCTGCCTTGCGGCAGCGGCGTGTTTTCTTGCCCACGTATGTGGGCATTCCGCAAGCGGAACCGAAAACGACGCGTCAGTTCCGACTTCGTCGGAGCGGCCTCTCGCACATGGTTGGCGTTGGGGCGAGACCGAAAAACACGTTATCCCGGCTCGAACCAAGCGACTCGTTTCGCTTCGCTCAACCGCGAATTTGCT
>JAFNVK010000090.1 GCA_017379815.1 Clostridia bacterium | reverse complement strand
CAATTTTCCGAACGCATCAACACGCTGGCCGAGGAGGCCGAGAGGGCACTCGCCCCGCATTTTGCACGCATTGACCGCATCGCCTATGAGAACACCGCTCGCGTGATGGACGCCTTCCGCAACCACCGCGTGGCCGACGCAATGTTCCAATCCTCCTCGGGCTACGGCTACGACGATCGCGGCCGCGACACGCTGGACGAGATCTGGGCCGAGGTCATGGGAGCGGAGGCTGCTCTCGTGCGCCACAATATCGTCAGCGGCACGCACGCGCTTTCCATCGGCCTTTTCGGCATTCTGCGCCCCGGGGACGTGATGTATTCCATCGCGGGCAAGCCCTACGATACGCTGGAAGAGGTCATTGGTCTCTCGGGTAACCCGGGAGACGGCTCCCTTCGCGATTTTGGCGTGGACTATGCCCAGACCGAGCTTTCCGCCCTTGACGGCGGCTTTGATTTTGCCGCCATTCGTGAGACGCTTGAGCGTCTTGGCGAGCGCGTCAAGATGGTCTTTATTCAGCGCTCCAAGGGATACCTTAACCGCAAGACGCTGAGCGTGGCCGAGATCGGCGAGGCTGTTCGCTTCGTCAAGGCCATTCGCCCCGAGGTCTACGTAGTGGTGGACAACTGCTACGGCGAATTTGTGGAGACGGTTGAGCCCTGCTCGGTGGGAGCGGATCTTGTGATCGGCTCGCTCATCAAAAATCCCGGCGGCGGAATTGCCGAAACGGGAGGCTACCTTGCCGGCACCAAGCGTGCCGTGGAGCTTGCATCCTACCGCCTTACCTCGGTGGGCATCGGTGCGGAGGCAGGCGCCACCATCGGGCAGAATAAGTCGATGTATAAGGGACTGTTCTTCGCTCCGCACACCACCGCCCAGGCGCTCAAGACCGCGCATCTGGCGGCCTATATCTTTGAAAAGCTGGGATATGCCGTTGAGCCCTCCTGGAACGAGGAGCGCCACGACATCATCCAATCGGTCATCACGGGCAGTGCAGACGCGCTTTGCGCCTTCTGCCGCGGCATTCAGAAGGGCTCTCCCGTGGATTCCTTCGTCACGCCCGAGCCCTGGGATATGCCGGGCTACGGCGACCCCGTGATCATGGCGGCGGGCGCGTTTACGCAGGGAAGCTCCATCGAGCTTTCGGCCGACGGCCCTCTGCGCGAGCCCTATACCGCCTTCTTCCAGGGCGGACTGACCTACGAGAGCGGAAGGATCGGCATTCTGACCGCCGCGCAGTCTATGCTCGACGCCTGACCGACGCAAAATTCACAGATCGTTGAAGATATTCAACAAGAAACGTGATAGAATGATTAGGATCAAAAAGGAAGGACGAAACGAACACAGAATGAAATTGATGCTGAAGGGATCCTTGATCCTGCTTTGCCTTGTTATGCTTCTGACCTGCGTTTCCTGCATGAAGGGACCTGAGACCGATGCATCGGTCCCCGAGGGAATGAAGCTTGCCACCTGCGCAGGCGCAGACTACCGCCTCTACGTTCCCACGGTATGGAACACCAATACCGACTACGGCGTTTCGGGGGCGTACTACAATATGCTTACGCAATCCACCGTCAGCGCGCAGAAATACGCGATCACCGAGGAGATGCGTGCGGCATTTGCCAATGAGCCCTCGCGCTCGCACATCGAGATCTTCTGGGAGGATCACCTCCTTGAGCCTCTCCGCGCCTACGCCCTTGGCGGCGAGGTGGAGCTTTTTGCCGAGGAGACCAAAAGCGTCACCCTGCACAAGCTCAACGCCATGCAGTTCTCCTGCGGCGCGACCGTGGCGGGCAAGGAGCTTCGCCTCTTGCACGTGATCGGTGAGAAGACCGACGATGCCTTTTACGTCTTGACCTTTACCGTTGACGTCTCGCTTTACGAGCGCTTGCTCCCCGACGTGCAGAAGATCGTTTCTGCCTTCGTTCTTGCGGACACGCCCTACGAGCCCTTCGATTACGTCAAGGATCTGAACGAGGACGCCCCTGCCGTCGAGGGCATGAAGATCGCCTCGGGCAAGGACGTCAAGTATCTCTTTTACGTGCCGACCGATTGGGTGATCGATCGCAACCAGACGGTCTACGCCGCCTACGATCCCGCGGATCGCTCCAGCGTCAGCGTGGTGCCCTATCTTCCTGCCGAGGCAGAGATGCGCGTGTCCGAGTACTTCGCGCTCTGCGAGGAGAGAATGATCAACACGGCGGGCGAGGATTATCAGCTGATCGCCTCGGGCGAGAAGCTTGATCTCGGCGGACGTGAGGCAACCGTTTACGAATACACCTACCGCGTGGGAGAGACGGTCTACCGCTACAAGCAGGTGATCGCCGCCTACGGCAGCATGATCTACAGCGTGACCTACACGGCACGGCCCGAGTGCTTTGACGCGCATCTCGACGAGGTGAACGCGATCCTTGAGGCCTTTGCCTTTAACTGATTTTCACAATAAAGGAGAGGGGGATCCTGGAAAAAGGATTCCCCCACTTATGCAGATGAGCAAAACGGTATATCTGGACAACAGCGCCACCACCCCTCTGTGCGATTCGGCCAAGGAGGCGATGCGCGAGGCGATGGAATGCTACGGCAATCCCTCCTCGCTCCACCCCGAGGGCGTGCGCGCGGGAATGCTTCTCGAGCAGGCAAGACGAAGGATCGCGGCAACGCTTGGACTGCGCGGAACGCTTGCGCCCGGGCAGGTGATCTTCACGGCCTCGGGCACTGAGGCAGACACGCTCGCGCTTCGCGGAGCGGCCTTTGCCAAGTCCCGCCGCAGGGGCGGCCGCATCATCACCACCGATTCGGAGCATTCCGCGGTGGAAAAGACGGTCGCGGCACTGGAGGACGAGGGCTTT
>JAFNVK010000089.1 GCA_017379815.1 Clostridia bacterium | reverse complement strand
TCGGGAGGGGTTGACGGAGGCTTGACCGCAAAGACCAACGGCGGAGCACTGTCGGTGGAGCTTGCCGACCTTGACCGACCGGTCGGCACGGTGGCGATCTCTTGTACCTTCCTCGAAAATTGCAACTATATTGACGTAAAGATCGATGCCATGGACGACACGCAGTCGGCCAAATACCGCTCCGGCGTTGCCGACGGACAGATCCTGCGCACCGACGAGCGGACGGCGGTGATCCTGCTGGATCTTTCGGGAGACGTGCACGCGCTTCGTCTGCGTCTTTCCACCGAGAAGGAGGCCTCCTTTACGGTAACGGGCGTGACCCTCAATCAGCCCGTGCCCTTCCGTCCGTCACTTTTGCGCTTTTCCCTGATCCTTTTGCTGGCGCTCGCGCTTTACGCGCTGACCACCCTTCCGTCTCTGCGTGCCACCTATGCGGAACAGCCGATGCTCTTTGGCCGCATCACGGCCTGCCTAACGGCGTTTGGCATTCTGGTCGCGGTTGCGCTGACGCTTTTGTATCAGTACGATCGGAGCGGCGCGCTCGTCAGCAATTTTCTCTCGCACTCGGGCAACCAGATCACCAAGGAGCTGGTGGACGCCTTTTCGGCAGGGCAGGTATCCCTGCTCGAGCAGCCCTCGGAGGAGCTTCTCGCGCTGGAAAATCCCTACGATTGGAGTCAGCGCACCGCGGCGGGGGTATCCTACCTTTGGGATCACCTTCTGTTTGACGGGAAATACTATTCCTATTACGGCGTAGCGCCCGTCCTGCTCCTCTTTTTGCCTTATCATTGGCTCACGGGGGCGTATTTTCCCACCCCCGAGGCGGTGCTGCTCTTTGGTGCACTCGGCATTCTCTTTTTGAGCCTCTTTTTCCTGGAATTCGTCAAGCGCTTCTGCCGCCGCATTCCCTTGAATATCCTGATCGCCTCGCTCGTGATCCTGCAATGCAGCAGCGGCGTTTGGTATAATTTCTGCTCGCCCCTCTTTTACGAGATCGCGCAGACCTCGGGCTTTCTCTTTACCTGCCTCGGTCTCTGGCTGCTCTTGCGCTCGGGCGTGATCGGGGAGGGAAGGGTGCGCCTCGGCACGCTTTGCGGCGCAACGCTCGCTCTTGGAACGGCGGTGCTTTGCCGTCCGACGTTGGCTCTTTACTGCATCGCCTCCTTGCCCTTTTTGGCCTACGGCTTCCTGAAGTACACGGAGGGGCGTGCCACGGGAAGGGCGCACGTTCGCGTTGCGATCCCCTATCTCTGCGCGGCGCTTTTGCCCTACGTGATCCTTGGCGGCGGGCAGATGCTTTACAATTACGCGCGCTTTGGCTCCTTCCTTGATTTCGGTATTCAGTATTCGCTCACCATCAACGATTTTACCCGCGCGCAGTACCACACCGATTTTGTGGCCATCGGCTTTTACAATTTCCTGTTGGCCTTTCCGCAGATCAAGCCGGATTTCCCCTACGTCTTTTCCAATTATTCCGCGCTCAGCACAAACGGCTATTATTTTCTGGCCACCAATAACGCAGGGGGGCTCCTCTGGCGTGCACCTACGACGTTCGGCTATTTCGGCGTCATCGGTGCGTGGCGTGCCATGGATAAGCGCGAGAGACGCATGGCACTTCTCCTTCTGCTCCCGGTCTGCGTCATCGCCCCGGCGGTCATTCTGTTCTCCATCTGGGAGAGCGGCTACGCGGTGCGCTACTGCACGGATTTTGCCTGGCAGGCGGTGCTTGGCGGCATAGCGATCCTCTATTTGCTCTACGCAAGACGGGCAGAGAAGCAGACGAAGCAGATCCTGCAGGTCGCATTCCTTGTCGCGGCGGTGCTTTCCCTTGCGGTCAACGCAGGCCTGATCTACGGCTTTATGAGCCGAGACGGCTACCTCGAGAGCCAATATCTTGCCCTCGGCCGTTGCTTTGATTTCTGGAAATAAGCAAGAAACTCGGCGAAAGGGCTTGCATTTTTGCGCAAAGAGGAGTATAATAGTAAAGTTGAATATAAAAGGGGTCGATATCGGCCCGACAGAAAAGAGGATGATAGAAAAATGGCAGAAGCATGTAATCACGATTGTTCCCATTGCGCAAGCAACTGTGCGTCGCGCGAGTCCGAAAGCCTGCTGATCCCCGCCAACGCGCTGAGCGAGGTTGGCCATGTGATCGGCATTGTGAGCGGCAAGGGCGGCGTTGGAAAATCGCTCGTTACCTCGATGCTGGCAGTTCTTCTGCAGCGCGAGGGACTTAAGGTAGGCATTCTGGATGCGGACGTGACCGGTCCCTCGATCCCCAAGGCGTTCGGCCTTGGCAACGTTGAGGTCTACGGCGACGACAACGGAATGATCCCTCCCTCCACCACGACGGGGATCGACATGATGTCGGTCAACCTTCTTCTGAATGACGAGACCAAGCCCGTGGTCTGGCGCGGCTCTCTGATCGCCAGCACCGTTCAGCAGTTCTGGAAGGATACCATCTGGAACGCGGACGTCCTGCTCGTCGATTGCCCTCCCGGAACGGGTGACGTTCCCCTCACGGTCTTCCAGTCTCTGCCGCTCGACGGCATCGTGATCGTGTCCAGCCCTCAGGAGCTGGTCTCCATGATCGTCAGCAAGGCGGCCAATATGGCGGATATGATGCATATTCCCGTTCTCGGCCTTGTCGAGAACATGAGCTACGTCAAGTGCCCCGATTGCGGACGCGAGATCAAGGTCTTTGGCGAGAGCCACATCGAGGAGGTTGCCAAGAAGTTCAACTACGATCTTCTGGCGCGCATTCCCATGGATCCCAAGCTCGCCGCCCTCGTTGACCGCGGCATGATCGAGCTGATGGAGAACGAGTATATGGACGGCGCCGTTCGCACGATCCTGGACAAGCTGGGTCTGGCGAAGTAAGAATCACGACCAATAAAAATGAATGCGTTTTAGCCCTACGTGCTTTTGCGGATCGTAGGGCTAAACTTTCTTTTGGAGGATGGAATGAAGTGTCAGGTTTGTGGTAATGAGAGCGGAAAATATCCCTTGTGCCGAGTTTGCAATTTGAAAAAAGAGCAAGGCGAGGTAATCAAATGTGGAAAATGTGGTAGATGGCATTACTCTTATACATTGTGCGAGTTAAATCGAAGTAGTAGTGATGCAGCAAATACCGCTCAACCGTATCTCTATGACTTGAAAAAGACTTTGATTAGCAAAACTGAACAAGAGTACTATAAGGCAATACGCGCCTCTTTGCCGGAAAACTATTGGGCATTTCCTCAAGTTAATTTGGCTTCGTTTATTCTAAGAAATGATGATACAAGATATCACAATGAGTTGTTTCGAAATGTTGATTTTCTTATAACTGATGCAGAGTATCGGCCTAAGTTTATTGTGGAAATCAATGATCAAACGCATTTGAATTTTGATCGCAAGGAGAGGGACGAAAAAGTTAGAAAAATTTGTGAAGAAGCGGGAATTCCCATCGTTTTTCTTTGGACTTCCTACGGAGTAAATCCAGAATATATCCGCAAAAGATTTGATGAAGTAATACAATCTTTACCCGCTAAGCGTATCCGCCATTCTACCGTAGAAAAACACACTCAAGAATGGGGGACAGTTTCTTCCAGCTACCCCAAAGAGCGTCAGCCTTATGTTCCACGATACAAGAAGCGTTCTTCTGGTGGATGCTATATTGCAACATGTGTGTACGGCTCTTATGATTGTCCAGAGGTTTGGGTGTTACGGCGATATCGAGATTATGATCTTTCTGCCACTTGGTGGGGAAAGTGCTTTGTTAAATTGTACTACTTGATAAGTCCGACCGCAGTGCGACTTTTTGGCAAGCAACGGTGGTTTCATAAGATTTTCAGGCCGATTCTTAATAATTTCGTCAAGCACTTGCGTTCTAAAGGTTATGATGATACACCGTACGAAGATGTTGAAAAGTCTGATTAAGATGCGTTAGTACATGGCTTTATGGCGCCCGACGGAGTTTTCCGTCGGGCGTGCGCTTTTTCCTGC
>JAFNVK010000088.1 GCA_017379815.1 Clostridia bacterium | reverse complement strand
CTTTATTCTGCACGCACTCTCCTTCAGTCGCCTTGCGGCGCCAGCTCCCTCCCGGAGGGAGCCTAACGTAAAATACGCCCACCTCGCTATTCCCTCCGCGCGTCACAACTTTTCACCCTGCGGAGCAGGATTTCATCGCGGAGCGATTTCATCCACCGTAGGTGGATTTCATCCGTCGGCGGGGGCGCTTTTCCCCCACCGACAGGATTTCATTGCGCGCAAAGCGCGCTCCCTTTATCCTTCCGCCGCCGCAAAGAGCTTGCGCAGATGCCTTGCCAGCTCGGGAGAGGGCGGACAGAGCGGCAGACGGTATTCCGCTCGGCAAAGCCCCTGCAAAAAGGCGGCGTACTTGACCGGAATGGGGTTGACCTCCCGGAAGAGGGCCTCTACGGTTGGCGAAAGCTCGGCTCGCTTTCGCTCGGCCGCGCCGTATTCCCCTGCCGCGCAGAGCCGATACAGCTCCTCCATCTCCTTTGGCATCACGTTGGAGGCAACCGTGATCCCGCCGGACGCGCCAAGCTTCATGGCGGCCACCAGTTGGGCGTCGTTCCCCGTGTAGACGTCGTAATCCCTTCCGCATTCTGCCACCAGCTGCTCCAGAAGCCCAAGGTCCCCCGAGGCCTCCTTGACCCCCACGATCCGCTCCTCCTCGGCCAGCGCGCGGTAAAGCTCCATCGTCAGATGAAAGCCCGTGCGCGAGGGCACGTTATACAGGATCAAGGGGCGGTCCGTCGCCTTGACGATCTCGCGGAAATGCAAAAGCAGACCGCGATCCGACGCCTTGTTGTAGTAGGGCGTGACCGCCAAAAGCGCATCCGCCCCGGCGCGCGAGGCATTCTCGGCCAGACGGCAGGCGTGCCGTGTGGAATTGGATCCGCAGCCCGCGATCAGGGGAACGCGACCCGCGATGTGCGCCTTGGAAAAGGCCACCAGAGCCTCGTGCTCTCCCTCGGTCAGCGTGGCGCTCTCCCCCGTCGTTCCCGCCACCAAAAGAGCGTCCACCCCCGCCTCGATCTGCCTCTCGATGAGGGCGGCCAGTGCCCCGTAGTCGATCTCCCCATCCCGAAAGGGGGTGATCAGCGCGGTGGCGATCCCCCGAAATACGCACGGCTTGTGCAAGCTCATGCTTCCACTCTCCTTTCCCTCCCGCACGCACGCGGAGCTTTTTGCCGAAAAAGCCTCTCCCTCTGCAAAAAACGCTTGCATTTCGCGGCGCGTTGCGGTATAATAAGGGAAGAAAGAGCCACGCCGCCCGCGGCGCGCGCTCCCCTCCCTCGGCAGTATATGCGCAGGCAGGGAAAAAATGAGAGGAAAAGGAAAACCGACAACGTCCTATGGCCAACGAAAGCATTATTCGCAACCAACAGATCAAGACCGATCTTTGCACCTCGGATTTCTTCTACGAGCGTCCCCCCGAGAGGATCGCCCAGCACCCCATGGAGCAGCGGGATCACTCCCGACTGATGGTCCTGGACCGCAAGGCGGGGAGCATTGAGCACCGCCGCTTTTACGATATTCTGGACTACCTGCGTCCGGGCGACGTGCTGGTGGTCAACGACTCCAAGGTCATTCCCGCACGTCTGTACGGCCACGTGGAGGGACGCGAGGAGGCGGCGATCGAGCTTTTGCTCCTGCGCCAGCGCGAGCTTGACACCTGGGAGACCCTGGTCAAGCCCGGAAAGCGCGCCCGCGTGGGCATGCGCCTGGTCTTTGGCGGAGGGATCCTTCGCGGCGAGGTCCTGGACCTCGTTGAGGAGGGCAACCGCCTGATCCGCTTCACCTTTGACCGCGAGAAATACGAGAACATCTACGCCGTTCTGCACGAGATCGGCCTGATGCCCCTTCCCCCCTACATCACCGAGCAGCTCCGCGACAACGACCGCTACCAGACGGTCTACGCGCGCGAGGAGGGCTCGGCCGCAGCCCCCACGGCAGGTCTGCATTTTACGCCCGCGCTCCTTGAGGAGATCCGCAAAAAGGGCGTGGCCATTGCTCCCGTGATGCTGCACGTGGGACTTGGCACCTTCCGTCCCGTTAAGGCCGACCGCATCACCGAGCACGTGATGCACAGCGAGTTCTTCTCCATTCCCGAGGAGAGCGCGCGCCTGATCAACGAGCGAAAGGCCGCCGGCGGACGGCTCATCTGCGTGGGCACCACCTCCTGCCGTACGGTCGAATCGGCCGCGCGTGAGGACGGAACGATCCCCGCCATGAGCGGAGACACGGGCATCTTTATCTACCCCGGCTACCGCTTTAAGGCCGTGGACGCGCTGATCACGAACTTCCATCTTCCCGAGAGCACGCTGCTCATGCTGGTCTCCGCCTTCTACGACAAAGACAAGATCATGGAGGCCTACCGCACCGCCGTGGAGATGGAATACCGCTTCTTCAGCTTTGGAGACGCAATGCTGATACGATAAAAGAAAATGAAGAATGAAAAATGAAGTCGCTCCGCTGATGAATAATGAAAAATTGATGAAGATTTTCGCCACGGCGAAAATCCACCGAAATGATTCATTATTCACTATTCATTATTCATTTTTCACTCTTCCCTTTCCCGAAAGGAGGTCTCATGGAAATGAACAAGCAAAAGCTACTGGCCATCGTTGGTCCTACGGCAAGCGGAAAGACGTCGCTGTCCATCCTTCTGGCAAAGCGCCTTGGCGGCGAGATCCTCTCCTGCGATTCCATGCAGATCTACCGCGGCATGGACATTGGCACCGCCAAGCCCACCGAGCAGGAAAAGGCAGGCGTTCCGCATCACCTTCTCGACCTGGCCGACGCCGACACCCCCTTCTCCTGCGCCGAATACGTCAAGGCGGCCTCCTCGGTCATTGACGAGCTTTCCGCAAAGGGAAGCCTGCCCGTCCTTTGCGGCGGCACGGGGCTCTATCTTGACGCCCTTCTGCGCGGAGGCGGCTTTGAGGAGACCGACACCGATCCCGCCCTGCGCGAGGAGCTGTTCGCCTTTGCCGCGCAGCACGGCAACCACGCTCTGCACGAGCGCCTTGCGGCAATCGATCCCGAAAGCGCCGCCGCCATTCACGAAAACAACGTCAAGCGCGTGGTCCGCGCGCTGGAGATCCACCATACCTCGGGCATCACCAAGAGCGAGGCCGACCGCCGCTCCCGCATTCCCGAGTCCCCCTACCGCGCCGCCGTGATCGGACTGTATTACCCCGACCGCACCCTGCTCTACGGGCGCATCGGTCTGCGCGTGGAATTCCGAGCAGCAGAATTACAAAAGCGAGCGCTGTCAATACCCCAATGGCCATGTGATCCAGCTTTACGCCTTTGTCCACGATTCTGTTTTCAATCGGCTCCGGATATTCGCAGCCGATAAGCTTGATGCCGTGGGGTTCCGCTTCCGTTACACCGCTGTGCTCATTCCACTCTTCATCGAAATAGCCGATGCTTGGCTCCGGCATACCGTCGGCATAAAAGTCTGCATAGGCCGGATCTCCCATCAGATACCCTGGCTCCATCTCCAATTGAAGCCACCATATCGCATTGCCGTTTTCCTCTTTCATGTTTACAGTATCATGCAGGCCGCTGTCTTCATAGTAAGCATGAAATGAATGATCTTCCTCCCAATACTGGCCACAGTAGGTTACTGTTTGGGTTTTGACCTCACCATACTCTTCATAGGTGACAGGTATGGAGAACTCATGGTAAGTTATTTCGGGTCCGGAGACTCTTGTCCCAACAAACGCAAAAATTACAGCGACTGCCAGGATGAGAGCACTTGTTATGAGGAAAACATTCTCTCTTTTTCCCAATTTCATAGTATCCTTCCTTTATCACACTTCATTTTCCGATATAGGATCTTGATAACAGCTTCGCAGATTATCTCGGAGTTATTGTTATCCTCTTTATGCGTCTTGACAACGTTGCCATTGGCATCGCAGGTATAGTCACACCATTAGAGTTTTACTTTCTTAAACAGTATCGGACATAAATATCCCACCGTCATCACAACGATAAAATAACGCACCGCATCGATCAAAAGTGAAATTTGCATTACCTCAAACACGTTCACAAGCTTAATCGCTTCCTTCAATGCAACCGCAAGCACAACTCCCAGCACGATACGTATCAGCTTTTTCCACCATGCAACGTCGTAGGAAAGCGGTTCGGTTTTTTCATCCAGAAAGGAAACCGCTGCCAATCCGCCAATCATACCGAACGTCTTAAACAGATCGGCAAACAAGGGATCGGCTACGCACAAAAAATACACAATAAACGGCGTCAAAATAAGAAACGTCCATAAATACAGTTTCTTTACGTCTTT
>JAFNVK010000087.1 GCA_017379815.1 Clostridia bacterium | reverse complement strand
CATAGCTCAGTCGGTAGTCCGCGTGTAGCGCGTGCAACGGAAAAGAGCATGGAAGAATATGCATCAAAAAATGAATATAATCCTCCATAGCTCAGTCGGTAGAGCACCTGACTGTTAATCAGGTTGTCGCTGGTTCGAGCCCAGCAGGGGGAGCCAAACAAAATCCGCTTTCGAAAGAAGGCGGATTTTTGTTTGTATTATTCACTATTCATCATTCATCATTCATCATTCATTTATCTTAAGCGGATTTTGAATGAATAATGAAGAATGAAGTCGCTTCGCTGATGAAGAATGAATAGTTAAGGTAGCTTTTCTTCCTTCGGGCGAAAAGCATTTTATTTTATATTGAAAAATATTTAGTATTATGATATAATAGTTCCAAGAAGGATGGCGGCCATATCGGATACTATTGATGAAAGGACCTGAATGCATGAAAGGAAGAATCATTGCGGCTCTGTTAATACTCTCATTGATGATTCCACTGGGTACAGCAGTCATTCCCACGCCTATCTCGGCGGAGGAGGATCGGACGGCCGACATGTACGTGAACTTTGCCGAGGACCTTGTGTGGGACAAAAAATTCGGCTCACCGAAGACGTTGATCACAGAGAATGGCGCGATCGTGTCAAACGTAAACAAAGCCTGGTACTCTGCGGGGTGCGATATTCTGCCCGCGCTGAAGGCTGCCCTGGGCGACGCGAACTCCGTTCTGATCAAGCTGACATTCGAGCTTAAGGTGCATATGAAGGAAGGGGAGGAAGGCGTTTCTGCCGCAGTGCGTCCTCTTCTGCGCGGAAGCAGCAATTCCACCGCCGCGACAGACGCAGACTGGAATAAAGAGTACGCTGCCACGCTGGGTGGAGACACCGCCTTGTTCTCCCGCTCGTCCGGAAATATCATGATGCAGTTTCAAAGCAGACTCGTGGCGTTGGGGCACGATCAGACCGTGACCTACGAAACCACCATGGAGCTGACCCGCAACCAGATCATGAGCTCCGCCCTCTCGGAGTGGATTCTCTGTGTGGATCAAATCAATCCTACGGAGGTGATTGACACGCTGGAGATGCGTAACCTCACCATCCGCATTTGGGATGGAGACGACGTTTGGGATGGCGAATTGCCGCAGCCTAAGGATACCTATACCACCGAGGTCTGGTCTCCCGCTGAGATCATTCTGCACAGCACGGTCGATTATGATAATCCATACACCGACACCGAGATCGACGCGATTTTCACCCACACCGACGGCACACAGATCACCCTCCCCGGCTTCTGGATGGGCGGCGTTGTCTGGGCGGTGCGTTTCTCTCCCACCAAGGAGGGCGAGTGGAGCTACAAGATCACCTGTAAGGACGAAAGCAATAAGGGACTGCACGCCGAGGGTAAGGTTACTGTGACCAAGACGTCGCAGGAAACAGATCTGGCCAAGCACGGCTTTGTTACTGTCGAGAGGGATCAGCGCTACTACCAGTACGCTGACGGCACCCCCTTCTTCTGGCTGGGTGACACCAATTGGCAGGCGCCCACCCAGGTCTCCACCACGATCTGCAATTACCCCGGTTGCGATTGCGGCAGCCAGTTCAAGCACATTGTCGATAACCGCATAGAGAAGGGCTTTACCGTCTACCAGACCTACTTTGTTCCTGAGGGCGGCAACGGTGAACCCGGCCTGTGGCTGACCGGGGGACACACGAATCCCGACGTCCGCCTCTTCAACCAAAAGATCGACGGTATGTTCGAGTATCTTGGCGAGCAGGGCCTTGTCATTGCGCTGGGCCTTGGCTGTCATCAGTCCACCGTGTTGAAGATGGAGCTGGAGGATTTTCTTCGCTTCACCCGCTATATTGTCGCCCGCTATGCCTGCTACTCCATCGTATGGATCACGGGGCAGGAGATCAACACATGGAAGGAGAGCGCTACCCCCGGCTACACCACCTTTGACTGCTATATGGAGGCTGCCGCGCTCGTGGAAAAGCTGGACGGCTACAAGCACCCCAACTCTGCCCACATGAACGTTATGGAAGCCACCGACGAGCGCGCTGTGCGCTTGGACGAGAGTGACTGGCATGACACATGGACTGTGCAAGGCGGCCATGGAAACGCCTGGAGCGTCCAAACGGGCACGAAGCAGTCCAAGGACTTTTACAAGAGCTACTATGACGCCAAGGGCTCCGGCTTCCATAAGCCCTTCATCGAGTCGGAAGCTAACTACGAGGACATTAACTGCGGCCCCTTTACGGGATATGACGCTAATCGCATCGGCGCCTGGCGCGCTATGCTCTGCGGCAGTGCAGGCTTTACCTATGGCGCTACCGGCATCTGGGCATCCTGCTTCTCCACCTCTGTTTTTACGGGGTGGTACGGAGCAACGTCCTCCTATAGCTACGAACCGTGGTATATGGGTCTTGATAAGCCGGGCTCCTTCGAGGTGTCCTACATGAGGCAGTTTTTCCTGGACATTGGTCCTTGGCATGAGCTGATCCCCCGCTTTTTTAACCGCCACTACAGCAGGATGCTGCTCAATGAGGAGTGTCTGCTTGCCACCACCGAGGACGCATCTCTGATCGTGGGCTACTTCTACAACCTTCCGGAGATCTTTAGCCTGGGCAAGCTCAATCGGCTGGATGACACCAAAACCTACGACGCATATTGGTTCAACCCTCGCACGGGTAAGTATATTCTCATCGAGAAGGGTATCCGTACGACCAATGGTACCTACACCATGCCCCAGCTGCCCGATAACCGCGACTGGGTCTTTCTCATGACCTCCCTCGGACTGCCGGAGCACTATGAGGAGAGCCTCCCCGAGGATCTCAATCCTAACTATACGGAGAAGACGCCCACGGGTACCATCGTTACCCCCGAGAAGGTGACGGCAATTGGCGGCATCACCTATTCGGGCAGCGACAAGGCGGCGCAGATCATGATCGACCATACGTCGTGGCTCTACGATGGCGATCCCACTACCGTGTGGACGCCCAGCGCTGACCGCACCTCCCAGACCTTCCTCTTTGATCTGGGGGCGGCCCACAAGCTGACCTATATCACCATCTCGCCGCTTAAGGGGACCGTCATTCCTCACTTCCGCGTGGAGGGCTCCAACGATGGCACCCACTGGACGATTATCACAGACACGTCTGTCCGCAACGTTGCCTATCCCGGCAGCGGAAACGAGCCGTTGCAAGGGACCTACCGTTACGTCAAGGTGCTGTTGCTCAACGCACAGAACGTTAGTCATTACACTGCCTACGAGACGATCACCAACCCCAAGCAGGGTGAGACTTACTCGGTGACCAAGATCACGGATATTCAGCTCTATACCGAAGGTGAGGGAGCTCCCACTCCCGAGATCGTGGTGGGCGATTCTCGAACGGAACTCCCCGAGCCCGAGACCGAGTTCGAGACCGATTCGACCGACCTGCCCACTGATGCAACCCCTCAGCCAAAGAACGTGATGGGCGAGACCTTGGTTGCACTCGGAGTCGGAATCGCTGGACTTCTTGTAGCGGTTGCTGTCGTCTATGTGCTGAAGCGGCGTAAGGAGCGAGAGGGTAAGTAAGATCCCCGTAGCAAAATGGATTCGTGTTCGTCCCTTAAGGATGGATTGCTTATGGGGCGAACAAAAAAGGCGCGCAGCGTATGATGAGCTGCGCGCCTGTCTATTTTTCAACGAACAAACCAGTCTGAATTGAACGGTTCAACGATTATGCTTTGCGATTTGCGGTGTCGATTGTCCTTGCTACCGGTTAATGTTGAAGCCTTCGTTGTGGGGGCTCGTCATTTGTGCTTCCCTTTTTTCTGTTTTACCTCCCGCCGCTGCAAAAGAAAGTCTTGTCTTCGGGGGCGGGTTGTGCTATAATGGAGAAAAGAAACGCGGGTGGTCCGCGAGGAGGTGCTTTTCGATGAAAAAATGGGTATGGCGTCTGCTTTGCCTTTGTCTTCTGCTTGCGGCGTGTGCGTCTTTTTTCTCCTGCACGTCGGAAAATGACGGGGAGGACGTGACGGACGAAACGGTCATCCTTGACATGAACGCCGACTACGCGCTTTCCGAAACGCTCCCGAAGGGGGAGGGAAAACGCGTGAAGGTCATTCTTCTTCTCGGGCAGAGCAACGCGAGCGGAAGCTCGATCGTGCAGTATCTCGAGCAAACGGCCGCCCCCGAGGACCTTGCGCGCTACCGTGCGGGCTACCCCTCGGTGCTGATCAACTATTGCATCGACGATCACAACGCCTGCTCAGAGGGCGAATACCTGCCTGTGGATCTGACCTGCGGTGCGGCCGAGGGCTTTTTTGGGCCTGAGGTGGGCATGGCGGACGCGCTTGCGGAGGCCTACCCCGACGAGACCGTTCTGATCCTCAAATACACCATGTCGGGCTACTCGTTGCACCATCACTGGCTTTGCGCAGGGGAAAGGGGCTCGATCTACAACGCCTTTCTTCCCTTTGTCACAGAGAACATGGAGCATCTTTTGTCCCTCGGCTACGATGCGCGCATCGGGGCGATCTGCTGGATGCAGGGCGAATCCGACACCACGGACTTTAAGGGCGAGCGCTATTTTGACAACCAGTGCGCCTTCGTTTCCTATCTGCGAAAGGATCTTGCCCCCTACGCCGAGGAGGGTGGGATCTACTTTATCGACGCGGGCATCTCGGACGGTCCCTATTGCGAGCCTGCTTATCCCGCCGTCAACGAGGCGAAGCGGCGCTTTGCCGAGCTTTCGCCCTTGAATCTCTATTTCTCGACCATCGACGAGGGGCTGACCACGCTCTACGAGCCCGAGGGAGACCCCGACTACGGACACTACGATGCGCTCTGCGAGATCCGCCTGGGGCAGCTCTTTGCCGAGCGCGTGATCGAGAGCTATTGCGCGCGCCCTTGATGCAGAAGTCGTGCGCGCGGTCTGCCCTTTTGAGGGCAGAGGATATGCTTGGCTTTTCTTGTAACCTTTTTGCCAAAATGACGACGTATTGAGTGAACCGAAAAGGAGGTGCTTTTGATGAAAACAAGATCCTTTCGACGCCGTGCGGGTCTGCTTTTGCTCTGCCTGCTTGCGGCCGCGGCGCTGATCCTTCCCGCGTCCGCCAACTCGGCACAGACCTGGTTCCAAGGTCAGGACTCCACCGGCGCCTTTATGCCCGAGGGGAGCGAGAGCCCGATCGTGGTGGAGGGGGAGAGGCTGATCTTTGATCTTCCGCACTTTCCCGTGCTTCACGGAAGCGCCGAGGACAACGCCGCCTACGAGGCGAGCGTAACGGCGGAATATACCTTCTACAATCCCTCGGATTACACCGTCACCTCGCGCCTGCTCTTTCCCTTTGGCCAAAAGCCCTACTACATGGACGGTGCGTTCGATCCCGAAACGGGGGAGCACGTTCCCTTTGACGATACCGCCGCCTACGCCATCACGCTGGACGGTGAGGCCGTGGAACGGCGCGTGCGCCACACGCTGGGAGATGGTTCTGATTTTGCTCTGGAGAGCGCCCTGGCCCACTTTTCAGACGATTTCTACGCCGACGACTTCTTCTCGCCCGAGATGACGGTCACGCGCTACGTCTACCGCGTAAGCGGCGTGGAGAAGAAGGACTACCCCTCGGCAAGCGCGGCCTTCCTGATCCCTCCGCGTGAGGGCTTTGGCGAGGAGCGGCGCGTTTGGTTCCCGCAGATGCGCATCTACCAAACGCATTTTCAAAAGGCCTATGCCGGCACGTGGGTGGATTTTTCGCCCGAGAACGAGATCTCGCTCTACGTCCTGGGTGCGCCTCTTGACGAGCCGATCGCGTGGGCGCTCTACGAGGACGGGGGACTGGATCCCTTTGAGAAGATCGAGGGAAGCGTCACTCTGCTTCGCACCGAGACGCAGACCCTGCGCGAGCTTGCGCTTGCCGATTGGTATGCCGAGAGCGGCGTGAGCGAGGTGGATTGGTACAACGCCGTGATCGCGTCTCTCGACGGAAATACGGACGCGGGCGGCCTGATCTCGCGCACGGAGTATTATGCGCCGGGCAACGATATCAGCAGCCGACTGATGCGCTGGTACGAGTACGAGATCACCTTTGCACCGGGACAGAGACGGGTCAACACCGTCACCGCGCCCATCTATCCTGCGGTGGACATGGACTGGGAGCCCGACGTGTACGAATACACCTACCTGCTTTCCCCTGCCGCCACCTGGGTGGATTTCGGCCGCATTGAGATCTTCATCAACACGCCGTATT
>JAFNVK010000086.1 GCA_017379815.1 Clostridia bacterium | reverse complement strand
GTATCAGTGGTGGAACAAGCGCATGCCGGTGAACGCCATGGCGATGCCGTATTTGTCACAGCACTCGATCACGGCGTCGTCGCGGATCGAGCCGCCGGGCTCTGCGATATACTTGACGCCGCTCTTCTTGGCGCGCTCGATGTTGTCGCTGAAGGGGAAGAAGGCATCCGAGCCCAGGGCCACGCCGTCGATGGTGTCCAGATAGGCTCTCTGCTCCTCACGGGTGAAGGGAGCGGGCTGGACGGTGAAGTACTTCTGCCAGTTGCCGTCGGCGGTCACGTCCTCCTCGTTCTGGTTGATGTAGCCGTCGATGACGTTGTCGCGGTCGGGACGCTTAAGCGTGGGCAGGAAGGGGAGGTTCAGCACCTTATCGTGCTGACGGAGCTGCCAGGTGTCGGCCTTGCCGCCTGCCAGACGGGTGCAGTGGATACGGGACTGCTGACCGGCACCTACGCCGATCGCCTGTCCGTCCACGGCGTAGCAGACCGAGTTGGACTGGGTGTATTTGAGGGTGATGAGCGCGATGATCAGGTCGCGCTTGGCCTCGCTCGGGAGCTCCTTGTTCTCGGTAACGAGATTGGAAAGGAGGGCCTCGTTGATCTCAAAGTTGTTTCTTCCCTGCTCAAAGGTGATGCCAAAGACCTGCTTGGTCTCCTGTGCCTCGGGAATATAATCGGGGTCGATCTGCACGATGTTGTAGTTCCCTTTTCTCTTGGACTTCAGGATCTCCAGAGCCTCGGGCTCATATCCCGGGGCGATGACGCCGTCCGACACCTCGCGCTGGATCAGCTTTGCGGTGGTGACGTCACAAACCTCGGAGAGGGCGATCCAGTCGCCGAAGGAGCACATACGGTCGGTGCCTCTTGCTCTTGCAAAAGCGCAAGCCAAGGGAGACTCGTCCAGTCCCTCGATATCGTCCACGAAGCAGGCCTTCTTCAGCTTCTCGGGAAGCGGAATGCCAACGGCCGCCGAGGTGGGGCTGACGTGCTTGAAGGAGGTTGCCGCAGGCATACCGAGAGCGGCCTTCAGCTCCTTGACCAGCTGCCAGGAGTTAAAGGCATCCAGGAAGTTGATGTATCCCGGACGTCCGGAGAGAATGGTGATGGGAAGCTCGCTGCCGTCTCTCATGTAGATCTTGGAGGGCTTCTGGTTGGGGTTACAACCGTATTTCAGTTCGAATTCTTTCATGATTTGCTCCTCAGATATTTTTGTTGACGATTCGCGTCTCGGCCTCGCCGCTTGCGATATCAATGTAACGGACGAACAGGGATACCTTGTTGTCCTCATTCAGATTGGTCCAGATCAGATCTGTCAGGGCGTCGATGTCCACGTCGGGAAGCTCCAGCGTCTTGGGCTCGCCCTCGAAGGAAGGCAGCGGATTGCCGTCGCCGTTGTAGGTGTGAATGAACTTTGCTCTGCCCGCGATGGGATTGGAGTAGGCGTAGGTAAATCTCTCGCAGGAGCTGTCGTCTCCCTCAGCGCTCTTGAGAATGGACATAGCAAAGTTCATGCCGTCATTCTCGCGGCGGATGATGCCCGAGATGCGGGGGGTGAAGTTGGGCTTATCGTCCTCGAATTCACGGGTGCGCAGAGCCTGCTCAAAGGTCATCTGGCGATCCATCAGCTCGTAGATCGTGTCGGTCTGGTCACCGTTGGTGACGATGGTCTTGTTACCGAGAACTCTTACGGGATAGTAGATGATCAGGTGCGGATCGATCATCTTGGATTCGTCAAAGGCCTTGGTGCGCATAGCGTCGCCCTCTGCCACGAACACGCGGTTGCGGCTGTTGACGCTTCGGCCCATGATAAAGTAAGCGGTAACGGCCTTTTTTCCGTCGGCGCTCTTGCCGATGATAATGCCTCTGCCGTGGTAGGCAAGAGAATTCAATTCACTCTGAATGGTGGATACCTTCATGATTTTTCTCCTTTAATCAACACTTTATGACCTTCGACCGAAATTTTTCCGTCGCAAAACAGCCTGACCGCCTCGGGAAGGATCCTCCACTCGGCCTCCTCCATGATCCTTTTTTGCAGGATCTCGGGGGTGTCATCCTGTCTGACCTCCACCGCCTTTTGCAGCACGATGGGGCCTGCATCACACTCGGGCGTAACGATATGCACGGTGGCTCCCGACACGCGGACGCCCTTCTCCAGCGCCGCCTCGTGGACGCGGAGACCGTAATAGCCCTTTCCGCAGAAGGAAGGGATCAGGGCAGGATGAACGTTTAAGATCCGGTTGGGGAATCTCTCGTACACCTGCTCGTCAATGATGGTCAAAAATCCTGCCAGGACCACAAGGTCGATCCCGGCCTCCTCCATAGCATCGGCCAGTGCCTTGGAATAGGCCGCGATGCTATCGTAATCCTTACGCGCAAGCACGCGCGCCTCAATTCCGTGATTTGCCGCACGCTCAAGGGCATACACGCCGGGCTTGGAGGCGATCACAAGAGTGATCCTGCCGTTGCCAAGCTCTCCCCTGCTCTGGGCGTCGATCAACGCCTGCAGATTCGTTCCGCCTCCCGAAACCAGTACGGCGATCCTCGTTGCTTGTCCGCTCATCAGACCAACACCACGCCGTCGTCGCCCTTGACGATCTCGCCGATCACGTACGCATCCTCTCCGTTGGCCTTCAGGATCTCGATGGCCGTATCCACCTCGGCAGCAGGAACCACAACGCTCATACCAACACCCATGTTATAGGTATTGTACATATCCCTTTCGGGAATATTGCCGGTCTTGGCGATCAGCTCGAAGATGGGAAGCACCTTGACGGATGCCTTGTCGATTTTTGCCGTCAGACCCTTGGGAATGGATCTCGGAATATTTTCGTAGAAGCCACCGCCCGTGATGTGGCTGATGCCCTTGACGTCCACCTTTTCGAGAAGCGCAAGAATACTCTTGACGTAAATGCGGGTCGGGGTGAGCAGGGTCTGGGCAACCGTCGCACCGCCGAGCGCCTCACAGGGAACGTAAAGCGCGGGATTGTTGTTGTCGATATCAAACACCTTGCGCACGAGCGAGAAGCCGTTGGAGTGCACGCCGCTGGAGGCAAGCGCGATC
>JAFNVK010000085.1 GCA_017379815.1 Clostridia bacterium | reverse complement strand
GAAGGTCACGCTTTCGGTCGCGCACCCGGGCATCAGCTTTACCAACATCACCTCGCACTACCCAAAGGTGATCTTTGCGCTCATCAAGCACCCGATGAAGTGGATCTTCATGAAGCCGAGGATCGCCTGCCTCTCGGTCCTCAAGGGCGTGTTCACGCCGTGTCGGGGATACGAGTGGATCGGTCCGCGCGTCATGGACGTTTGGGGAAGCCCGAAGAAAAAGCCGCTCCGCTCGGCAGACACCGAGGAGAGACGGCGCATATACGAAACGGCAGAGCGGATCTGTCGGGAATTGGAGGAAAAGAAATGAACGGATTGATCAAGGAGATCTTCGAATCCTTCCAGGTAAGAAAGACGAAGAAGCAAAAAACGGCCTTTCTCGGCTACCTGCGCGGCTTTGCCGAGGAGAGAGGCTATTCACTCAAGATAGAGAAGGGGAGCTTCGGTTCAAGAAACGCCGTGGTGGGAGATCCCGACCGCGCAAGGGTGGTTTACACCGCGCATTACGACACCTGTCCCGTTTTGCCCTTTCCCAACTTTATCACGCCCAAGTGCTTCGGCCTCTATCTGCTCTATCAGATCGCGATCCTGCTTCCCATTCTGGCGATCTTCTTTGGCGTCTCCTTCCTGTTGGGGCTTGGCGTTGGCGCTTTGGTCGAGCGCGGCCTTATCGGCGAGCAGAGTGCGGATCTTTTGGCCTATCTTGGCTTTTGGGTGCTTTATTTCGGTGTGTTTGGACTTCTTTTGGCAGGACCTGCCAACAAGCATACGGCAAACGACAACACCTCGGGCGTGATCACGCTGCTTTCGATCATGGATCGCCTTCCCGAGGAGGAGAGAGCGCACGTGGCGTTCGTCTTCTTTGACCTGGAGGAGGCAGGCATGATCGGCTCGTCCTCCTTTGCCAAGGCGCATCCCACGGTACGCGAGAAGACCCTACTCGTCAACTTCGACTGCGTTTCGGACGGCAAAAAGATCCTTCTCGTGGCCAAAAAGGAGGCCGAGAGCGAGATCGGGCGTCTTTCCGAAGCGTTTTATGCAAAGGGGGAGCTTTTCTCGGTGGAGATCGCCTCCAAGGGCGTGTTTTACCCCTCCGACCAATCCCGCTTCAAGCACGGCGTGGGCGTAGCCTCGCTGAAATACTCGAAGCTGCTGAAGACCGATTACATGGACCGCATCCACACGCCCCGCGACGTCATCTTTGAGGAGGAGAACGTCGATTTTCTTACCGATTGCGCTCTGCGCCTGGCCAAGAGCTATGCGCAGGAGGGAAGCAGCGCGGTCTGATCCTCGGCCGTACAACCGATTTTTGCGGAGGAAAGCAATATGATTAAGCCAACCGATTACCCTGCGCTGCACCTGGCGCTTGCCGCACTTGGTGAGGGCGAATGCGCGACCCTTTCCCGTCTCGCCAACGCCTCGGCTCTGCTTTTTGAGGCGATGGACGGGATCAACTGGGCGGGCTTTTACCTCTTTCGTGAGGACAGACTGATCCTTGGCCCCTTCCAGGGAAAGGTCGCCTGCACCGAGATCCTGCCATCGCGCGGCGTTTGCGGCGCATCCGTGCGCGCGAAAAGCACGGTCGTCGTGCCCGACGTGCACGCCTTTGAGGGGCACATCGCCTGCGATGCGGCGTCCAGGAGCGAGATCGTTGTTCCGCTGCTCTGCGGCGACCGTCTGCTTGGCGTTTTGGACATCGACAGCCCACTCCTTGCGCGCTTCTCGGAGGAGGACCGCGAGGGGCTTGAAGCATTCGTGCGCATTTTGCTGAAGGATCTTTCCCGCGATCCCGATTTTCTCAAGGAGGGAAGGCTATGAACGTCGCGGTGCTTTGCGAGAATACCTCGCGCGATCCCGCGCTCACTCCCGAGCACGGGCTCAGCCTGCTTGTGGAGACGGCGGGCAGGGTGATCCTGCTTGACGTGGGGCAGAGCGACGCCTTTGCCAAGAATGCGGAGCGCATGGGGCTCTCCTTGGCCGACGTGGATCTTGCCGTTCTCTCGCACGGGCATTACGATCACGGCGGCGGGATCAGCGCTTTTTTTGCGCGGAATACGCACGCGCCGCTCTATCTGTCCGACAGAGCCTTCGGGGCGCATTACCACGGGGAGCGCTACATCGGCCTTGACCGCACGCTGGCGGAGCATCCGAGGCTGCGCCCGGTCAAGGAGGATACGTGCCTTGTTTCCGGTGTGTCCATTCTTTCCTCCTCCGTGCGTGCCCTAAAGCACCCGATCGACGCGTCGGGGCTGACCGTAAGGGAAGGGGGCGTGCATCATCCCGAGCCATTCCTGCACGAGCAATACCTGCTCGTCGAGGAGGAGGGAAGACGCATCCTCTTTAGCGGCTGCTCGCACAGAGGCGTCCGCAATCTGCTTGCGTGGTTCTCGCCCGACGTGCTGGTGGGAGGCCTGCATCTCTCGGGGCTTGATCCGAGCGACGAGGGCGACAGGCAGACGCTTGCCGCCGTTGCCGAGGAGATGGAGAGGAGCGGTACACGCTTTTTGACCGGGCATTGCACGGGCGAGCGTGCCTATGCGTATCTTAAGGAGAGGCTTGGCGAGCGCATCGAGGCCTTTTCTACGGGGGACCGCTTCCGCATTTGAGGTGGATCTCTCAAAACCAAGGCGGCCGACGTGGCCGCATGACCGAATAACATAGACCTACGGAGGTAATTTTCTTATGGAATGGAAGCTTTCGATCCTGCTTCTCTTGACCCTGCTGACCGTATACCGCGTGGTCCTGCGCGTTTTGCAGGCACGCTCGGCAGGCAACCCGACGCCCGAGAGCGTGGCCGACGTCTACGACGCCGAGACCTATCAGCGCTGGAGACGCTACTGCGCGGAGAAGAGCCGCCTGCAGATCGTCGTGTCGATCCTGACCTATGCCCTGACGCTGACC
Organism: Clostridia bacterium; assembly: GCA_017379815.1. Lineage (GTDB taxonomy): Bacteria > Bacillota > Clostridia > Oscillospirales > CAG-272 > UMGS1865. The sequence goes on along the minus strand of JAFNVK010000085.1, from coordinate 4,074 downwards.
CTGCTCCTGACCAACGCCTATTCGGCGGTGGCGTCTCTCTTTTCGCCACATCCGTATATGCAGCTTTTGGCGGTGGTCCTGCTTGACGCTCTGGTCGGACTTCCGATCGACGTGGTCTCCTCCTACGTGGAAAACCTGCGCATTGAGGAAAAATACGGCTTCAACCGCACCACGGTCAAGACCTTCGTGCTTGACCGCATCCGCTCCTTCCTGCTTAGCGCGGCGCTTTCGGTGCTGCTCGCCATGCTGCTGGCCGTTTTGCATATGGCCATCGGGGATTGGCTCATTCTCCTCTTTGCGGGAACGCTCCTGGCCATTTCGCTGATCGGCTCCTTCCTCTATCCCTTGTTCAGCCGTGCGGGCAACAAGTTCACTCCCTTGGAGGAGGGCGAGCTTAAGGAGAGACTGATGGGTCTGCTCACCAAGCACGGCTACCGCGTAAAGGCCATTGAGGTCATGGACGCCTCTAGGCGCACCACCAAGCTCAACGCGTATTTTACGGGCTTTGGCCGAATGAAGACCATCGTGCTTTACGATAATCTCGTCAACGCGCTGACGCCAGACGAGATCTGCGCCGTGTTTGCCCACGAGCTGGGGCACGGATTGCACCGTGACGTGCTCAAGCAGCAGATCCTCAACGTGCTCAATTTTCTGGCCATGGCTTGCCTGGTCTGGGGCGCGGTCAAGCTGCCGCAGCTGCATCTGGCCTTCGGCTTTTCCACGGTCAACTATGGCTTTGCCTTTATCCTCGTGGGAATCGCGCTTGGCCTGATTCAGCCCCTGATCGGCCTTGTGACCTCGGCCTACAGCCGCCGAGCCGAATACCGCGCCGACCGCCAGGCGGTCAAGGAGGGCTACGGCGAGGCGTTGATCACGGCGCTCAAAACGCTTGCCCGCGGCAATTTCTCGCATCTCTCGCCCTCCCGATTGCAGGTGATTCTGGAATATAGCCATCCGCCGCTCGCCGCACGCATCGAGGCCATCGAGCGCGCCTTGCAGGAGAAGGGCTGAACGGCCCCTCCGCGGGAGAAGCTTCGTTATCCCAGAAGGAGAGTTCAAATCTCTCTGCCTGATCCCTTTTTCTGCATTCGGTCGAAAAATAGGAACAAACGGTAAAACCTACCCCAAAGGGATGGTAAATTTTACCCCCCCTTGACTTTTCAGGGAAAAATATGGTATACTGGTCTTGGCGGAACGCCGATCGGAAAATGAAGACCTTACGAAAGGAGCTTACGAAGATGAAAAAAATCCTGTCGATCCTCTTACTCGCTGCCCTTTTGCTCGTCTGCTTTGCCGGGTGCACAACGCCGACCGATCCCCAAGGAGGGACGGAGACCGACCCTGCCACCGATCCTGCACCCTCCGGCAAGCCCAATCCGCCCGAGCCCATTGTGGAGGGAGAATTGGATAACGAAAGTGATCTCGTATCGAACTTGTCGGTCTATTTGAAAGAGATTCACACTTTCCATGACTTAGGGGATTCTTCCTTACCAAGAAAAATTGGTGACATAAAAAAAGGAGTCCAGCCCCTGCACGTCGCCTTTGATCCCGATAACACGTATTTTGTTTGTGGCTATTATAACCTTCCGAGCCCCGGATATAGCTATGAGAATCATGGCAAAGAGTTTACTTGGGTTTTATATAAGAACGCAGAGGACGTCAAGGAATATTATAATGACACGAAATGGATTGCCTTGTTCCAGTTCAACCGCGCCTTAACGGTCACTGACCTCCTCCCCGGAGAGCGAGAGGTGCCGAATGTGGAGCATTTCAATATTATTTTGCGTCCCACGTTCGAAAACGGAGTCTATACCGGCACTCCCGAGGTCTATGACGACACCTATATCTATTTGAACGATCCGGATTGCACCTTGAACCGTTGCTGCAAAAGCACAAGTACCCGGTATTATTCCAACACGAATTATTCAGGATGAAGTGATGACTGGGTTGTTGAGTTATTCAGCAATCATATGTCTTTACATCATCCTGAATATTATTTTTACACATTCCCGTCTCCTTCCACTCTGTTTTTCTATCTTTTTTCTCCTTTTTAATGGTCTATGATTATAAATATTCCTCAAAAAACGCGGAAATATAAAAAAAAATCCGTAATTTGCATAATTAATGTGGAATTACACCAAGTGTAATAAAGCAATATAAAATAGAGTTATTATTAACCAATAGAAAAGACAGATTATGGAATTCTCAGCTAAACAAATTGCGGAATACATTCAAGGCGTTATTGAAGGTGACGAAAATGCAACCGTACATACTTTCGCCAAAATTGAGGAAGGTATTCCTGGTGCAATTTCGTTTCTCTCGAATCCGAAATACACTCATTATATCTACGACACAGAATCAAGCATTGTTCTGGTAAATAAAGATTTTGTACCTGAAAAGGAAGTGAAAGCTACCCTCATCAAAGTGAACAATGCATACGAAAGTTTAGCTAAGCTAATGACTTTATACGAACAAAGCCAACCTAAACGTACTGGTATAGATCCGTTAGCATATGTTGCTCCTACCGCCAAAATCGGCAAGGACGTATATTTGGCTCCGTTCGCTTGTGTAGGAGACAATGCTGAAATTGGCGACGGAACAGAACTTCATCCTCATGCTACCGTTGGAAGAGGTGCAAAAGTGGGCAAGAACTGTATTTTGTATACCAATTGTAATGTATATCACGATTGCCGAGTCGGAAACAATTGTATTCTTCACTCCGGATGTGTGATTGGTGCTGATGGATTCGGATTCGCTCCATCACCTGAAGGTTATGAAAAGATACCTCAAATAGGTATCACCATTTTGGAAGACAATGTAGAAGTGGGTGCCAATACTTGTATTGACCGTGCTACAATGGGTGCAACCATCATCCGTAAGGGTGTTAAGTTAGATAACTTGATTCAAATAGCACACAACGTGGAAGTTGGAAGCAATACGGTTATGGCATCACAAGTAGGCATCGCCGGTTCTACCAAAGTAGGTGAATGGTGTATGTTTGGTGGACAAGTTGGATTAGCTGGTCATATCAAGATTGGCAATAAAGTGAATTTAGGTGCTCAATCTGGCGTTCCTGGAAGCCTTAAGGATGGTCAAGCCTTGATTGGTACTCCACCCATTGAAATGAAAAATTATTTCAAGTCATCTGTTCTATTCAAGAAACTCCCTGATATGGCAGCTGAACTGAATAGTTTGAAGAAAGAAATCGAAGAATTAAAAAAACAATTAAATAAATAAGCCCATGTTGAAACAAAAGACTTTAGGAGGCAGCTTTTCCTTGAACGGGAAAGGACTTCACACCGGAGTAAACTTGACGGTGACCTTTAATCCGGCACCTGATAATCACGGGTACAAGATTCAACGAATCGATTTAGAAGGACAACCAATTATTGACGCAGTAGCCGAAAATGTAGGCGAGACAACCCGCGGCACCGTATTGGTTAAGAACGGTATAAAAGTAAGCACCATTGAACATGGTTTGGCTGCACTTTATGCAGCAGGTATAGACAACTGTTTGATTCAAGTAAACGGACCTGAATTCCCAATCTTAGATGGTAGCGCCAAACATTATGTGGAAGCCATCAAACGAGTAGGAATTACCGAACAGACCGCTGTGAAGGATTATTACATCATCAAGTCCAAAATAGAATTTAGAGACGAAGAAACCGGTTCATCCATCATCGTATTGCCGGATGAAAGTTTCAGTGTCAATGCTTTGATATCCTACGACTCGAAGATTCTTTTCAATCAGTTTGCTACATTGGAGGACATGGACAAGTTCCCGGAAGAAATTGCATCTGCACGTACCTTTGTTTTTGTACGCGAAATTGAACCTCTTTTGGGACATGGATTGATTAAGGGTGGCGACTTAGACAATGCCATCGTTATTTACGAACGTCAGATGTCTCAAGAAAACTACGACAAGTTGGCCGACATTATGGGAGTTCCTCACATGGATGCAACCCAATTGGGATACATCAATCATATTCCATTGGTATGGGACAATGAACCGGCTCGTCACAAGCTGCTCGACATCATTGGCGATTTGGCCTTGATTGGCAAACCTATCAAGGG
>JAFNVK010000084.1 GCA_017379815.1 Clostridia bacterium | reverse complement strand
GCATCCGGAGGCGACCATACCCTCCTCGGAGATCATCTTGATCTCGGCAATCTCCTCGAGGTAAAGCTCGGCAAGCCACTCACAGCCTGCCAGAGAGCGAAGGGGTTGGTCGGGAATTACCACGCTCATGCCGTAGCCGCAAATATCGCACGCACCGTCGGTGTCGGCGTCGGCGTGCAGGCCTGCGATCTCGGGGAAGTCACAGCCGCAGGTGTACTGATAGCAGTGGGACTCTGCGCTCATCTGCCAAGAGCCCGTATGCTGATGCGCCTCGATCATTCCATAGCCGCAAATATCGCACGCGCCGTCGGCGTTGGTGTCGGCGTGCAGCTCGGCGATGTCGGCGGAGGGGCAGGTGCAGGTGTAGACCCTTTGGTGCACTTCCTCGGTGCAGATGTAATGGTAGGTATGCTCGTGCTGCTCGCTGTCACAGGATGCGAGAAGCAGGGAACACAAAAGGGGGAGAAGAAGAATGCATAGCTTTTTCATGGTGTCCTCCGGAAGGAATCCAATGGGGATCGCGTTTACTGTCCAATCCGCGTCAGAAGGTCGCGGAACTCGGCTCTGTCGGGGTGCGACGAGAGGTCGAGGGCGTTGAGCGTCTCAAGAATGCCCGCGATGGAAAGGCCCTCGGGGGCGTAGGTGCTGTTGTGCAGGAGCATGACCGTCTGGATCACGGAAGAGACGAAGAGCATATCCTCGTCAAGCGTCTCGGTGTAGTGCGCCTTGCCGATGGCAAAGGTCTCGGTGGGCATGGACATCTCGGCACCCGGCTCCTTGTAGCGAACGTCCAGCGTCATCCACGCGCTCTCGGTGCTCATTGCGGTGGGAGAAACGGTCAGCTCGTAGCAAACGGTCACGCAGTGTCCCGCGCCTACCTCGCCTGCGTCCTTGGTGTCGTCCTCAAAATCCTCCTCGTTGAGAATGCGGTTCTCGTAGCCGATGAGGCGGAAGGAGGAGACGTACTGCGGATCAAAGTGGATCTGGAGCTTGACGTCCTCTGCCACGGTGTAGAGGGTGCTGAGCAGGTCAGAGCCAAAGACCTTCTCGGCCTCGCTCATGCCGTCGATATAGTAGTAAACGCCGTTGCCGTTGTCGGCAAGCGCCTCCATGTTGGTGTCACGGTAGTTGCCCGTGCCAAAGCCGAGCACGGAGAGGTAGATGCCTGCGTCGCGCTTTTCGGCCACGTAGCTCTTGAGCTGGTCGGCCGAGGAGATGCCCACGTTGAGGTCACCGTCCGAGGCCATGATGATGCGGTTGTTGCCGCCCTCAATAAAGTTTGCCTGCGCGATCTCGTAGGCGCGGGTCAGTCCTGCCTCGCCGTTGGTCGAGCCGCAGGCGGAAAGAGCGTTCAGGGCATTGAGAATGGTCTGGGTATCGTTTCCGCGGCAGCCCTCAAGCACCACTCTCTCGCTGCCCGAGTAGGTCACGATGGAGATGCGGTCCTCGGCGGTCAGCTGGGAGGTGAGATAGGAGAAGGACTGCTTGAGCAGGGGGAGCTTATCCGAGGAATTCATCGAGCCTGAAACGTCGATCAGAAAGACGAGGTTGTTGCCCACGGGAGTGGTGGCGTCGTTTGCCTTGAGGGTCATGCGCATCAGCACCGTGGAGGAATTCCAGGGGCAGGGAACGATCGAGGCGTTCACGCCGAAGAGCTGATTCTCCGCAGGAGCGGTGACGCTATAGCGGAAATAGTTGATGAATTCCTCGGTGCGGAAGCTTGCACCGTAGGTCTGCAGGCGAGAGAAGCTCAGGCCGCTCTGGCTGATCAGCTTGCGGAAATAGGCGTAGGATGCCGTGTCCACGTCGGCCGAGAGGGTGGAAACGCTTTGCTCGTTGGTGGCAACAAAGGGGTTCTCCTGCACGTTGGGGCGTTCCCCGTCAAGATCGGGCTCGCTTGGGTCGGCGGCATCCTCTTGGTCCTCTCCCTTTTCGGGGGAAAGGTTGCCGTTCACGGTGCCGCTGGGGTTGTTCATGAGGCCTTCACCGGGCGCCATGGGAGAAGCGGCACAGCTCGCCAGTGCAAGCAGGAGGGAAAGCGAGAGAAGGATTGCGAACAGTTTTTTGAGGTTCTTCGTCATGATAGACTCCTTTCCGATGTCACGCCTTGCGTGCATCAATCCATAAGATTGGAAATGAACGAGACCCAATCGGCGTTCGGAACCACCTCGGCGTGATAGTCAAAGAGGTTCGCGTAGCCAACGTTACCGGAGGAGAGACTGAGGTAGGGGGTGATGACTCTGCCGTCTGCCGTGACCAGCCAGATCCGCCACGCGGGCTGCTCCGCATCGGCGGAAACACCCTCTGCCGGACGGGTGGCAAGGCTTTTCACCAAGCGCTCGGTCTCGGCATTCGTCAGCGGACGGCTGACGAAGAGCGTGTCGCTCTCGGCCGATTGCCAAACCAAGCGTGCGTCGCCGAAGAAGACGTATTCCTCCTTGGAGGAAAGCGTTTCAAACCTTCCCGCCGTGCTTTCCGAGAGGAGGGCGTCGAGCGACCAGGTCATCTGCTCGGGGGTGTTCGGCTGCTCATTCCCGGGCATCATCAAATTGTCCAGACGCTCAAGGAAGGGGAGCAGCGCGCCCTGCACGAGCAGAACGAGGGCGGCCGCGACTGCGGCAACGAGTCCGACTGCGCGCCAGGGGAAGGAGGTGCGCCGACGGGCAGGGGCAAAGCGCAGGGCTTCATCGAGAAAGCGATCGTCCACCCCCGAAAGCTCGTCAAACAGGTAAGCCGTTTTGTTATGCAGTTGTTCGTTTTTCATAACAGCTCCTGTTCTTGCAGCGTCTTACGCAGTTGCTCACGCAAGCGGTGCAGGGTGACCTTGACCGTTCCTTCCCGCATCTCCAACGCCTCGGCGATCACGCCGATGGGCTGAGAGTAGAAATAGCGGCGCAGAAAGATCGCGCGCTTTTCGGCGGG
>JAFNVK010000012.1 GCA_017379815.1 Clostridia bacterium | reverse complement strand
CGTGCGATATTTGCGGCTACGGCATGAGCGTGGTAATTCCCGACCAACCCCTTCGCTCTCTGGCAGGCTGTGAGTGGCTTGCCGAGCTTTACCTCGAGGAGATCGCCGAGATCAAGATGATCGCCGAGGAGGGCATGGTCGCCTCCGGATGCTTCAAGTATATCTCGCGCTCGGACAACGTCCACTCCATCGCGCATCTCCACGAGAACCTTATCGCGATCACCGTAACCCAAGTTTCCGAGGAGAAAACACAGGTTTGTGACGGCGGTACGGTAACGGTATTCTTCACCCTCAAAGACGGCACGGTCCACCGCATCCTCTTGAACAACGGGCAGTTCTATCAGGACGCCCACGGCAACCATTTCGAGATCTCCCATCTCCCCGCCTTCCGCGACGGCGACGAGCATATCAACTGCTACGCCTTTGAGTCGGTCAGCGGCGTTGGCAGGATCCTGGATTTGCCCATCGATTCCTGCGAATGGGAGGAGCTCTGCCAATTCCCCTTGGAGGAGCTGGAATTTATCCAAAAGCCCGACGATTTGGACCTCCCCGACGTCATTCGCGACGAGTACATCGTGACCGACTTTGGAACGCTCCACTTCGTGGACGCGGAATACTTCTATATTGCCGAGCGGGAGGGCAACGCGTATTATCGCCTCGTGGGCAAAAATCTTGACGAGCTGATCGAGGAATATCGCGGACAATTCGATGAATGATCCATAAACGCGCAAAAAAGATCCCCGTGCCTGCCGCTAATGCGGCAGGCACGGGGATCTTTTGCAGAGCACCGACTCACTCTGCCCGATAGGCAAAGTAGAAGGCCGAGAGCGGCAGAAGATCGTACTGATCCTGCCAGATGGGATAAAATTTGTCCAGATCCAGCGGGCAAAGGCCAAGCCCCGTCTCCACCGTGACCGCGATCCAGCCCTTTTCCAGGGCACACCAATCACTGAAGGAGGCGTCGTTGTTCTGCTCGATGATCAGCTTGTAGCCCGTGCGGTTGGCGATCTCGGCGGTAAAGGCGCGCGTCTGCTCAAGCAGAGGCTCCTTTTGTCCGCAGTTCCAATACAGCACCTCTCCCTGCGAGTGCAGGCAAAGCACGGCGCGCACGTTGTCAAGGCTCTCGCAGAAGGAGACCATCGCCCGCGTCTCGGGCTCGGAGTTGGCAAAGAGACCCTTATACTGCGCAAAGCAGGGGCGCTTGATGTTGACGTACTCCTCCCAGAGCGCGTCAAAATTGCGGTTGAGGTCAACACCTCTGGCATTGGCCTTCCAATACTGCAGGTAGCTGTCGATCTCGGTCTGCCCCGTCATGCCGTCCTGCAGATCCTTCAGATAGATCTCTTCCACCGTTTGGCGCAGCTCGGGCGAGCGGAGCGAGGAAATGCCCTCCTGCGAGAGCATCACGCCGTCGGGATTGGTCATGGGAACGATATAGAAGCAGAAGCGCGAAAAAAGATCCTTGTAGGCCGCGCCCTGAAAATTGCCCGTCTCGTAATAGGCAAGGTAAAACTCGATCTGCTTCATGGCAAGCAGGACGGTGAGGTATTCCCTTCCGTGAATGCCTGCGCTGACCAGAATGGCATTCTCGGCCTTTGGGTTGCCCAGCGTGCAGGCGTAAAGCTCGCGCCCGTCGGCAGAGCGGCCGATGGAGCGATAGGAAAAGTGCGCACCGTAGCGTGCGGAAAGCGCGCGCAGATCCTCGCACATCTCGTCGTAGGAATACTCCCGCTCGGAGCAATCCACGATCCCTCCCTGCAAAAAGGCTTCGGCGTTGGTGTCGCCGTCCACCCAAGGGAGGTACGTGCCGCTGGGAGAGGCAGGATCGGTCTCGGGCGAGGTGTCGGGGTCGCTTCCCGGCGGCGGCTCGGGCGTGAAATGAATGCACCCCTGCAGAGAGCCGATCAGCAGGGCGAGCAGAAGCAAGAGCAAAAGCAAGCGTTTCATGCGGTTTGGGGGTTCCCTTTCTCTTTTTGTTCTGCCTTTTTTTGCAGAACGTGCCGGATATATTGTACCATATTCCGCCCTCCTTGTCAAGAGACGCTTTCGCCAACGTGCCTCCTTTTTCGCTTCCTTACCGCTTCTGTTTCCTCCCCTTTTTCACGAAAAATCGCGGACAGGCTCTTGCTTTTTCCCGCCCGTCGGTTTATAATAGAAGACAGAAAATCCGCAAGAAAGGAGACCTTCCCGTGTCCACCCCGCTCTGTACCCAATGCCCACGTGCCTGTGCCGTTTCGCGAGAAACGGGCGAGCGCGGATACTGCGGCGCGCCTGCGCAATTTTTGCTGGCGCGTGCGGCGCGTCACCCCTTTGAGGAGCCCTGCATCAGCGGCACGCGCGGCTCGGGCACCGTCTTTTTCTCGGGCTGTAACCTGCGCTGCGTGTATTGCCAGAACCGCGAGATCAGCCACGGCCTGCTCGGACGCGAGGTTTCTGCCGAGGAGCTTGAGGAGATCCTTTTGCGCCTGCGCGACGAGGGGGTGCATAACATCAACCTCGTCACCCCAACGCCCTACGCCCGTCAGCTCGTGCCCATCCTCACCCGCGTAGAGGAGAGGCTTGGCATTCCCGTGGTCTACAATTCGAGCGGCTACGAGAGCGTGGAGACCCTGCGCCGCCTTGAGGGCTTGGTGGACGTCTACCTCCCCGACTGCAAATACCTCGACCCTGCCCTGGCTCTGTCCTATTCGGACGCGCCCGATTACCCAAGCGTCGCCTTTGCATCTCTTGCCGAAATGCTCCGCCAGCAGCCAAGCTGCCGCCTGGATGGAGACGGTCTTTTGCAAAACGGCGTGCTGGTGCGCCACCTCGTCCTGCCGGGACAGAGGAAGGACTCGATCGCCCTGCTCCACGCGCTTGCCGAGCGCTTTGGCACGGACGCCTTTCTCCTCTCGTTGATGCGCCAATACACCCCCGAATTTGCCAAGCACACCCCCTACCCCGACCTGCACCGCAGGCTGACCTCCTTTGAGTACGAGAGCGTCCTCCGCACGGCGTCGGCCCTCGGCTTTTCGGGCTATACGCAGGACGCGGACTCCGCCTCGGCGGTCTACACCCCAAGCTTTCACGAAAAGACCTTTTGACCAAAGGGCCGAAAACGCCCCGACGAAAAACAACGAAAAAAGAAAGAGCAGGAAGAAAAGGAAAATCTCCTTATCTTCTTGCTCTTTTCGTTTTTTCACGGGTTCAGGAAAGGCTTCCCTTGACCTGCCAATCCATGATCAGACGGTATTGCAGGGCATCGTAGACCGTTTGCTGATCCTCCGCGATCAACAGGCGCATCCGATACTGTGTGCGGTAAAACTCCGCGCGGGAAAGGATCTCGGCCACGTCAAGCGCCACGCCGAAATCGTTGGTCGGGGACTGCGGATCGGTAGCCTCCTTAGAAAGATCCAGCACGAGAAAATCGCAGACCTCAAGAAGCGAGCCGAGCAGCTCCCAGGCATCCTTCCCCTCGGCAACAGTCAGGGGAATAGCAACACCGATGGGCAGTTCTCCCCCCGCGGCCTGCTTGACGGCCGACACGTAAGCCAGGGTCGAGCGCAGGTCGAGCGAGGCAAAGGGAATGCCCGAAAGCACGACCTCTCTGCCTCCCATGCGGTAGAATTCCCGCAGAAGCGCCCCCTCCTCCATGGCCTTGGCATAGCGCAGATCGGCACTCTCGGCCGATGCGCCCTGCACACAGTACAGGCCGCTGACGTAAGGGATCAGCGAGGCAAGCTCGATCATCGTATCCTCAAGGGGCGTGCCCTCCTCCTCGGCCAACCCCTGATAGAGCGAGACGGGCGAGGTGTAGGTGGTTTTTCCGTCGGGAAGATTCAAGAGCAGCGAGACCGCCGTTCTTCCCGCAAGCGCGTCGATGGCGTCTCCCGGGCGGAAGGCAGGAGCGCGGATTGCCTTGTAGGCAGGATCCTGCTCGGGAAGCGCGGGCTCGGTCTCGGGCTCGCCTCGGGTCAAGCGGTCATAGACCTCCTCGGAGAGGGTGAGACGAAGAATATTGCCGACCAGCACGGTCAGAAGGATCGCGCCGACGAGGCAGACGGCAACGATGAAAAGGGGCGTGCGTGCAAAGTCTCCGCGTCCGTGCGGAACGCGGCGATGCTGCCGTCCAAGTCCAAAGCGTGCCATATCCTTCCCTCCTTTTCGTATTCTGCTCTGCTGACTGACTTATTCGATCTCCAACAGATCCAGGGAGAGGCCGTATTCATTCAGCTCGATCTCCAGGGTCTCCTTGGTTTTTTCGACGTAATCCTCCGCCACCGTGGCTTGGTAATCCGAGAAGAGCGCGGTGATCTTGGAGAGAAGCGTCTCGGGGCTGTCCTCCATACGGACCAGCACGTAAAAGCCGTCCTCGGTTTCGGCCACGTGGCTGACGTCGCCCACGTAGTCAAGAGCAAAGGCGGCGTTCTCGATCTCGGGAACGTACACCCCCGTCACCACGTAATAGGGCGAGGGCTGCAGATCCTCGTTCAGGCCGGCGCCGATGATGGAGTTGATCTGCTCCGCATTCTCCGCGCCGATCAGATCAAGCCTTACCTTGGCGGCCTTTGCGCGGTTCTCCTCCACGTCCTCACCGGGATCGTTGCGGATAAAGACGTGCTGCACGTAAACGCAGTTGCCCTCACGCAGCCAGGCCTCAAAGTCGCTAAGATCGTTGATCATCAGCTCCCAATCGTCGCTAAGAGCGTAGATCAGCTCGTTCTCGAGCTGTGCCACCGCAAAGGTGAAGCGCAAAAAGCTCTCGGTGGTGTGATACGCCTCAAGTGCCTTGCGGTATTCCTTTTTGCTCCCGTAGGAGGCGATCATCTCCTCGATCATGCCGTCCACCGCCTCGGTGATGGCCTCATCCTCGATGGCGTTCTTCTTGGGCAGGTATTGGTCGCAGGTGGCAAGAACGGCGTAGTTGTTCAGGAGCAGATCCCAGACCGTCTCCTCCAGCTCCGCGCGGTATTTCTCCGCGGTAACGGGATCCTCCCAGATCCCCTCGCCGTAGGTATCCTCAAACAGCTCCTTGTAGGTCAGGGTCAGATAGCGAAGCTCCTCGTAGCGCACGTCGTAGCCCGCGCAGGTGCCGATCACGCGTCTTTCCTGCTTGGTCTTGGCCGACGTACAGCCGACGAGCGCCGACAGGCAAAGCACTATCATCAGCACCAGCGCGGCAATTCTTCGTCTCATTTGCATCGACCTCCTTTTCGTTTCGTTATATTCCCTCTCATTATACAGGATACTTGTGTCTTTTTTATGAATACGCAAAAAAAAGCCATGAAATTTTGCAAAAACTATTCCTTTTGTCCGAAGTTTGTGATAAAATAGAAGAAAGAATCTACAAAAGGCAAAGGAGGATGTGCACCGTGAAGGAGCCTTATCAAATTCCCCTATCTAAGCTCGTCGAGGATCACCGCCTGGAGGTGGTCGTTCGCCCCGAGCATTTTGACAAGATCCAGATCACCTCGCCCGAGGTCAACCGCCCGGGTCTTGCTCTGGCAGGCTTCTACGAGATCTTTGAGCCGGAGCGCATTCAGCTGATCGGCAAGGCGGAGACCCAATACCTCAACTCGCTCGACGCCAGCGCAAAGCGCTTGCGCCTGCAGCAGCTCGTGGATGCAGGACCCGTGGCCATTCTCTACACGACGGGACTTCCCGTGGACGAGGCCATCATTCAGCGCGCTAAGCAAAAGGGCGTGCCCATCCTGCGCACGACCGCCAAAACCAGCCCGATCATGGCCAGCCTTATCTCCTCGCTGAACACGCATCTGGCTCCCCGCATCACCCGACACGGAGGCCTCGTGGAGGTCTACGGCGAGGGTCTTCTGCTCCTTGGTGACAGCGGCATCGGTAAGAGTGAGACCGCGATCGAGCTGATCAAGAGAGGCCACCGTCTGATCGCAGACGACGCCGTGGAGATCAAGCGCGTCTCGGACAAGACTCTGGTCGGCTCCGCTCCCGAGATCATTCGCCACTACGTGGAGCTGCGCGGCATCGGCATCGTGGACGTGCGCCGCTTGTTCGGTATGGGCGCCGTTAAGGAGACCGAGCGCGTGGACCTCGTGATCCAGCTGGAAAACTGGGTGGAGGGCAAAATGTACGACCGCCTCGGCATGGAGGAGGAGAGCATCAACATTCTCGGTCTTGACGTTCCCTCCATCACCGTTCCCGTCCGCCCCGGACGAAACCTGGCCATTATCCTTGAGATCGCCGCCATGAATAACCGCCAGAAGCGCATGGGCTACAACACGGCCGAGGAATTCAACAAGCAACTGATGCGGCAGATGGGACTTGAGCCCTGACGCTAAGGAAAGGAATGCAAGATCCATGAACAAACCGATCCGTACCCCTGCAGAATCGCGCCGAAATACCCCTGCGGAGACGGACTTTCTCAAGCACTGTGAGATCCGAAGCGGCGTTCTGGTCCGCTACTACGGCAAGGCCGCCGAGGTGGTGATCCCCAACACCGTGACCACCATTGCGCGTGAGGCCTTTGCCGGAAACCGACGTCTGACCAAGGTGGTGATCGGCAAAAACGTTTCCGCCATTCACGAGGAAGCCTTCCGCGATTGCACCGCACTCAGCGTCGTGCTCTTCCCCGCAGGACTTCGCTATCTCGACGCCGCCGTCTTTCGCGGATGCGTGTCGCTCGGCAGCGTTATTCTGCCCCGCTCCCTGCATTCGATCGGCGAAAACGCCTTCCGCGGTTGCTCTGCCCTGCACCACGTCGTGCTTCCCGCCGAGCTTGCTCGCCTTGGCAGCTATGCCTTTGCACACTGCTCTGCCCTTGAGGAGATCCGTCTGCCCGATAGCCTGCTCGCCGTAAAAACCGGCCTGTTCTTCCATTGTCACGCGCTAAAAAGGGTCACGCTGCCCGCCGCGTTGCAAACGGTAGGCCGCTTTGCCTTCTCTTACTGCCCTCGCCTTGAGGACGTGGTCCTTCCCGAGACGGTCAACTACATCGGCACGGGAGCCTTCGCCAACTGCGACGCGCTCGTCTCCTTCCGCATTCCCTCGCTCGTTCGCTTTCTCGCCGACTATACCTTCCTGGATTGCGAAAGCCTGGAGGATCTGGAGATCGCGGGAGAGATCACCTATATCGGAGGAAATGCCTGTTGCGGATGCACGCGCCTGCGAAGGCTCAACCTGCCCGCCTCGCTCCGCTATATCGGAGAGGCCGCCTTCCTCAACTGCTCCGCACTGGAAAATCTCACCCTCCCCGCCGCGATCGAGGAGATCGGCAAGCGTGCCTTTGCGTATTG